>JAENWO010000360.1 GCA_016649925.1 Actinomycetales bacterium | reverse complement strand
TTCGTCGCGGGCTTCATCGGCTCCCCGGCCATGAACCTCGGCACGTTCGACATCGCCGAGGGCAACGCCAACCTGGGCGAGACCCACATCCCGCTGACCCGGGCCACGGTGGACGCCGTCGGGAAGGAGGACGCCGGCAAGGTCACGCTGGGCTTCCGCCCCGAGTCCCTGGACATCACGAGTGAGAACGAGCACGGCGCCTTCGCCGTCGACGTCGACCTCGTCGAGGAGCTCGGCTCGGACGCGTTCGTCTACGGCCAGCTGGCCTCCCGCGAGGCGGCCGAGCACATCACCTCCGGGGCAGGCGACGCGCAGCTCATCGTGCGCGTCGACCCGCGTCGGGTGCCCATGAAGGGCGACCACATCTGGGTGAAGATCCGTGAGGGCGAGTCGCACGTGTTCTCGGCCACGTCCGGTGAGCGTCTGCCGGCCTGACCAGGTGCACAGGAGAGGGCGGGTTCCACCCGGAACCCGCCCTTTTCTGTGCCCGGTGGACGGCGCCGCACCCCTACCGCGCCTGAGAGGATTGAGCCATGCCGCAGTCCCTCCAGATCACCGCCGCCGCCCCTGATCCCGCCCTGCTGGACCTGCCGTGGCACATCCCGCTCGAGGACTGGCCCGAGGACAACCTGGCGGCCCTGCCTCGCGGCCTCTCCCGGCACGTCGTGCGCTTCGTGCGCCTGTCCGGTCGCGTGATCGCCGTCAAGGAGATCGGGGAGAGCGTCGCCTTCCACGAGTACCAGCTGCTGCGTGACCTCAACCGGCTCGACGTCCCGTCGGTGGTGCCGGTCGGCGTGATCACCGGACGGACCACGCTCGACGGCGAACCGCTCGACTCGGTCCTCATCACCAAGCACCTGAAATTCTCCTTGCCCTACCGTGCGCTGTTCAGCCGGTACGTGAACCCGGAGACGGCCACCCGCCTCATCGACGCCCTCGCCGTCCTGCTCGTGCGCCTGCACCTGACCGGCTTCTACTGGGGCGACGTGTCCCTCTCCAACACCCTCTTCCGCCGGGACGCCGGGGAGTTCGCCGCGTACCTCGTCGACGCGGAGACCGGAGACCTGCACGACCGGCTCACCGACGGACAGCGCGAGTACGACCTTGAGATCGCGCGGGTCAACATCATCGGCGAGCTGATGGACCTCGAGGCCGGCGAGCTGCTGATCGAGGAGATGGACACGATCGCCGTCGGCGAGATGATCGTGCTGCGGTATCGCGAGCTGTGGACCGAGCTGACCCGGTCCGAGGAGTTCGACACCGGTGAGCGGTGGCGGGTGGGCGCGCGGATCCGCCGGCTCAACGACCTCGGTTACGACGTCGGCGAGCTGATCATGACCACCGACCTCGGCGGCACCACCGTGCGGATCCAGCCGAAGGTCGTCGCCGCCGGCCACCACCACCGTCGCCTCATGCGCCTGACGGGCTTGGACGTGCAGGAGAACCAGGCCCGACGCATGCTCAACGACATGGACACCTACCGGGTGGCCATGGACCGTCAGGGCGACGACGAGGAGTTCGTGGCCCACGACTGGCTCAGCGAGGTGTTCGAGGCCACGGTCCGCGCGATCCCCCGCGAGCTCCGGGGAAAGCTCGAGCCGGCCGAGATTTTCCACCAGGTCCTCGAGCACCGCTGGTACCTGGCCGAGGCCGCCGGTCACGACGTGCCGTTCGCCCAGGCTGTGCCGTCCTACATCGACAACGTGCTGCGTCACCGTCCCGATGAGGAGGCCGTCCTCGGCCTCGACACCGCGACCCTCGCGGCCATCGAGCCGGACTGACCCCGGCACGCGAGTGCTGGGGGCCTCGCGTGCTGAGGGCCTCGTGGTTCAGCGCTCGCCCGGTTCCCGGGGGAAAGACCGGCGCAGCCACGGCAGCGTGACCACAGTCACGTTCACGACGGCGTCGACCAGCAGCAGCGCCCCGGTCAGCCCGAGGGCACGCTCGCCGGCGGTCGCCGATCCACCGTTACGACCGCTCCGCCCGGCACGCTGGACGGCGAGCGCGCCGAGGGCGAGCTCGGCGCCGGCGATCACCGGCGTCGTCCAGGACCGGCTGGGGCGACCCGGAAGGTGGTACTCCCCGTTGAACACCCCCTCGAACACCCCCTCGGCCGCGCCTGTGACGGCCCTCCGGAGGGACTCCGCGACCCCGACGGGTTCGTACACGTGGGCGCCGACGAGGTCCGAGGCTGGCGCCTCCTGGGCGAGGAACGCACCGGCCAGGTCGGGCAGCCCGAGTGCGGAGGCCAGCTCGCGCGGCCCCTGGTCCGAGGGCCCCTCCAGGGCGGCGCGGATCCCAGCGGGTTCGGCAGCGGGCACGGCCCGCATGAGGGCCCGGACCAGCGCACCGGTGCCCAGCTCGGCGTCGATGAAGGGGTGCACCACCCCGGCCGCGGCCGGTTCGGCCGGCACGGCCTCGAGGTGCGCGTCCCACGTGAACAGGTGCGCACGGCCCGGAGCGTCGATCACCGTGACGGACGGGAAGACGTCGCCCTGCTCCAGCGCGACGACGGGAAGGTGTTCCTGATGCCACTCGAGCTCGGTCAGCACGGGACCGTCCTCGATCAACACGAGGTGGCCGTCGCGGAACGGCATCGCGGTCAGACGGGTGTCCGTCGCCGTCGCAAGAGACTCCAGGCCCGACGCCGTCGCGCTCGTGAGCACCACGGAGCGGTCCGGCACACGGCCGATCTCGACGTCGATCTCCGGGTCGAACGGGTCGTCGTCGGGCGCCTCCACGGCGGGGATCTCCACGGCGGGGATCTCCTCGGCGGCGACGGCATTCCCGGCGCTGCCGGCACGATCCGTCGGGCGACCAGCGTCGTCGCCCGCCTCGGCCACGACGTCGCCGAACGCGACGTCCGCCCGGCACTCCTCGGCCAGGGCCTGCGCCAGGTCGCCCAGGAGCGGCCCAGGGACGATCTCGGCGCCGCCCTCGTCGAGCACGGCCACGCGCTCCTGCGCGTCGACCGCGACAGTGACCGCCACGGCGTAGGGCGCATCCGGGTCCGACTCCACGAGTGCGACCACCTGGGCGCCGTCGAGGAAGCCGAGGGCCCGGCCCGCATGCGCGGTGCGGGAGCTGACGAGGCCCGAACGGCGGCGCCACGGCGATGGTGTCATCATACTCCCGACACTACCGAGCGGGACGGGCGTCCACACGGCCACGCACCGTGGCCGGCCCACCTGTCCGGCCGGGCGTTGGTCAGCCGGCCGGGCGATGCGCGAACTTGCGGCGGTGTGCCCCGTCGTCGGCGACCACGACGGCGAGGAGCATGGTGACGAGAGCGACGGCGAAGACCGGGGCCATCTCGCCGAACGCCTCCGGGATCGCGCTGGAGAGCTCCAGCCCCAGCAGCATGAGCACCACGAGCGTCGTGGACGTCCTGGTGCCCGATCAGCGAGTGCGACGGCTGCGTGATCGCGAAACCACGAGGTCGGAGAACAGCTCGACGAACCCGAACCGGTGCGAACCCGAACCGGTGCGAACCCGAACCGGTGCGAACCCGAACCGGTGCGAACCCGAACCGGTGCGAACCCGAACCGG
>JAENWO010000448.1 GCA_016649925.1 Actinomycetales bacterium | reverse complement strand
TTGCTCATCGCTGGGTACTCATCGGGAGCCCATCGGCTTCTAACCCGCTCTCTTGTTCGATGATCAACGGTTCGTGCGGTTGTGTGTGCTGGTCGAACCACTCCGTGACGCCGTCGAGGTCCACCGGTGCTGCCATCCGCAGCGCCCGAGGAACAGCCCGCCGGGTGATGGCGCGGTCCAAGCAGTCCGGGTGCGGATGCACCCAGGCTCCCCGCCCGGACGCACTCGCCGGCTCATCGACCACGACGGCGTGAGCCGACGTCGTTCGATCAGCCACCAGGCGGACCAGGACAGACCGTGGGGCCCTCGCCCGACACCCCACGCACGTGCGCATCGGGCCGACGGCGCGTGGCCGTCCGGCGCATTCAGTCATCGTGATGACCTCGTGCTCGTGGGTGACGGAACCGTGAGGCTCCGGGCGCACCCCGCCGATTTCGAAGGAACGTGTGGTGATCGGGCACGTGGCCCACAGACAAGTGTACTACCCCGTGGTTTCCGCGGACGGCTCCTGCGGCTCGGCCACCGGCTCGGCCACCTGCTCGGCCACGGCCACCGGCACGGCCACCGGCTCGGCCACCGGGTCCGCGGGGGGCGTGTCCGGCCGGATGTCGATGCGCCAGCCCGTCAGTCGCGCCGCGAGGCGGGCGTTCTGGCCCTCCTTGCCGATCGCGAGAGAGAGCTGGTAGTCCGGCACGATCACGCGGGCGGAGCGGGTCTCGAAGTCGACGATCTCGACGCTGTTCACCCGGGCCGGGGACAGCGCGCTCGCGACGAAGGTGGCCGGGTCCTCGCTGAAGTCGACGATGTCGATCTTCTCCCCGCGCAGCTCCGCCATCACGGCGCGCACCCGCTGCCCCATCGGGCCGATGCACGCACCCTTCGCACCCAGGCCCTGCACCCGGGAGTGCACGGCCATCTTCGTACGGTGCCCCGCTTCACGGGCGAGCGCGGCGATCTCCACGCTGCCGTCGGCCACCTCGGGCACCTCGAGCGCGAACAGCCGCCGGACGAGGTTCGGGTGGGTGCGCGACACCGTGATCGACGGGCCCTTGTGGCCGCGCGTCACTTCCAGCACGTAGGTACGGATCCGCTCCCCGTGGAGGTACGTCTCGGTGGGGACCTGCTCGTGCGCGGGCAGGACCGCCTCGATCCCCCCGATGTCGATGAGCACCACCCGGGGGTCGGAACCCTGCTGGATGACGCCGGCGACGACGTCGCCCTCCTTGCCGCGGAACGCACCCAGGACCTGGTCGTCCTCGGCGTCGCGGAGCCGCTGCAAGATCACCTGACGGGCGGTGGCGGTGGCGATCCGGCCGAAGTTGTCCGGGGTGTCGTCGAACTCGGGGCCCAGGTCGTCCCCGTCCCCATCCCCGTCCCCGTCCCCGTCCTCGCGGGCGTAGACGGTCACGTGCCCCGACGATCGGTCCAGCTCCACCCGGGCGTGCTGCTGGGCGCCGGTGGTGCGGTGGTATGCCGAGAGGAGCGCCTGCTCGATGGCGGTGACGAGCACGTCGAGTGAGATCTCCCGCTCGCGCTCGATCATCCGCAGGGCGCTCATGTCGATGTCCATGCCAGGTCCTCTCAGCGCTCGTCGGTGGTGTCAGCGACGCGGTTCAGCTCGACCTCGACCTGGCCACGTGTGATGGACCCGAGCGGCACCGTGAGGCTGCGGGGACCGCCCGGAGCGCGCTCGTCCAGGAGCTGCACGGCCTCGCCCTCGACGCCCGTCACCCGTGCGGTGACCTCGCCGTCGGCGGTGTGCAGCGTCACCAGGCGACCCTCGGCCCGGCGGAAGTGGCGGGCCTGCGTCAACGGTCGGTCGATACCGGGCGTGGAGACCTCGAGCAGGTAGGCGTCCGCGAGGAGGTTTTCTACCCCGTCGAGGGCGGTGGAGACGGCCCGAGAGGCGTCCGCGAGCACGTCGGAGCTCACCCCACCGGGCCCGTCTGCGAGGTCCACCGTCACGCGGACCACCTGGCGGCGCGCCGACCCGGTGACCGCGACGTCCTCCAGGAACAGGCCAGCATTGCGAACGACCGGCCCCAGCAACGCGTGCAACCGGGCCTCGAGATCCTGGCTCGAACCGTGCGTTCCACTCATCGACGACTCACTCCTTGTGAAGTTGTGTTCCACCGCGAACACCTCAGCCTAGGTGGGCGGCGTGGCACTATCAACGCCATGATCTCCCGACGCCGCGCGCGCGGCTGGCTCGCGCTCGCCCTCGCACTGGGCCTGCTCGCCGGTGGGTGCACGGTCCGGGTCGACGACGCACCACCGGCCATCCCCGCCCCTGACGCCGCAGAACGCGTGCGGCAGAGCACCGCCCAGGACGCCGAGCAGCTCGCCGAGCTCGCCACGAGCGCCCGCGCGGACCTCGTGATCGAGTCCGACTGGGGCGAGGTGGACAGCGACCTCGACCACATCGCGGCGGACGCCATCGAGCACCTCCAGGCCCTCGGCGGTGTGTGGACCCCGCCGCCTCGTCCGGACGACCCGACAACCGATGCCGCCACGACGCCGGCCGCCGCCACCCCTGCCGCCGCCACCCCTGCCGACGTATACGACGAGCTGCGCTCGCTCACGGGTGCGGCCACGACGACGGCGACCTCCGACGGCGTCGACGGTGAGCTGGCCACCCTCCTGGCGAGCATCGCGATCAACCGCTCGCTGCAGACCGAGGAGCTGCGGG
>JAENWO010000063.1 GCA_016649925.1 Actinomycetales bacterium | reverse complement strand
GGCAGAGGGCGAGGCAGAGGGCGAGGCAGAGGGCGAGGCAGAGGGCGAGGGCGTGGCCGAGCCGGAGGGCGACCCCGACCCCGGACCGGAGGGCGACGTGCACCCGGTCAGCGCGAGCAGCGCCACCGCAGCCACCGCAGCCACCGCAGCCGCCCCAGCCGCCCCAGCCGCCCCAGCCGCCCCAGCCGCGCGCACGGTCCCGCAACGGCTCACGAGGCCGCCAGGATCTGCGTCAGCGGCATGCCGGAGTCGATCGTGATGTCCAGCTCGGAGGGCGTGGCGCCGGCGGAGACGACGGCGGAGCCCAGGGCTGCGATCATCGCCCCGTTGTCGGTGCAGTAGCGGATCGGCGGGAGGCGCAGCTCGACGCCCGCCGCCGCGAACCGCTCCGCGGCGAGCTCGCGCAGCCGGGAGTTCGCGGAGAATCCGCCCCCGATGACCACCGTGGTGACGCCGTGCTCGCCGCAGGCCGCGAGCGTCTTCGTGACGAGGACGTCGGCGACGGCCTCGGAGAAGGAGGCGGCGACGTCGGCCGCCGGCACCTCCACACCGGCGTCCTCGAAGCCCTCGACGACGCGCGCAACGGCCGTCTTCAGGCCGGAGAAGGAGAAGTCGTACCGGTGGCGGGCGAGGTCCTTGCCGCGGCTCAGTGCGCGCGGGAAGGCGATCGCCTCGGCGTTCCCCCTCTGCGCGAGCCGGTCGACGTGCGGGCCGCCCGGGTAGGGCAGCCCGAGCAGACGGCCCACCTTGTCGAACGCCTCGCCCGCGGCGTCGTCCAGGGTCTGGCCGAGCTCGACGACGTCGGTGGCGATGTCGCGCACGAGCAGCAGGCTGGAGTGGCCGCCGGAGACGACGAGGGCGATGAACTCCTCCGGGAACTCGCCGTGCACGAGGGCGTCCACGGCGACGTGTCCGATCACGTGGTTGACCCCGTAGAGCCCGAGCCCGAGCGCGAGTGCGAGCGCCTTCGCTGCGGCGATCCCCACGGTGAGAGAGCCGACGAGCCCGGGACCGGACGCGACGGCCACGGCGTCGAGGTCCTCCAGCCGGACACCCGAGCGCTCCAGAGCGGCCTCCAGGGTGGGCCCGAACGCTTCGAGGTGGGCGCGGCTGGCGACCTCCGGGACGATCCCGCCGAAGCGGGCGTGATCGTCCATCGAGGACGCGGTCACGTCCGCGAGGAGGTCCAGACCGCGGACGACGGCGATCCCCGTCTCGTCGCAGGACGTCTCGATCCCGAGGACGAGCGGGCCGGCGGGGCCGGGGGTGAGGGGCCCGGGGAGCGCGGCGGTCGAGGCCTCGGCGTGGGGTTCCCCCCTTGACGCCGGCACGGTAGGGGCGGGCGGTTCGGACACCGCCTCAGCCTAGCTCTCGGCGCGGGAGCCCTGATCGACGGGCTCGAGCCCGGTGGCGAGCGGCCGGTCGGCGTCGGCCGACCACTGCGACCACGAGCCGGGGTAGAGCGTGGCCGGCACACCGATGGTCGCGAGTGCGGCGATCTCGTGGGCGGCGGTCACGCCCGACCCGCAGTACACGACCACGTCCCTGCCGCTGTCGACGCCGATCCGCTCGAACCTCTCCTGCAGCTCCGGCGCGGACCGGAACATCAGGTCCTCGCCGATGTTCTGGGTGGTGGGGGCGCTGACCGCACCGGGAATGTGCCCGGCCCTGGAGTCCAGCGGCTCGACGTCCCCGGCGTAGCGCTCGGTGGAGCGCGCGTCGATGAGGACTCCGTGGCCCGGGAAGTCGGCTGCGCCGTCGGCATCCGTGGTGGGCATGCCCCCGGTGGTCAGCGTGATGGTGCCGGGCGCCACCTGCACCTCGCCGTCCTCGAGGATGCCGCCGATCTCGGACCAGGCATGCAGGCCGCCGTCGACGATGCGGACCTGGGCGACCCCGCTCCAGCGCAGCAGCCACCAGGCGCGCGCGGCGGAGGTGCCGCCGGCGTCGTCGTAGACCGCGACGAGGTCGCCGTCGTCGATCCCCCAACGCCGTGCGGACTCCTGCAGGTCCTCGATGGCGGGCAGGGGGTGCCGCCCGTCGGGGCCGGTCGCCGGCCCGGCGAGGTCACGGTCGAGGTCCACGTAGTGCGCCCCGGGGACGTGTCCCGCGATGTAGGACCTGCGGCCGTCCGGCTCGGCGAGGGACCAGCGCACGTCCAGCACCACGACGCGTGCACCGGCGGTGAGGCGCTCGTGCAGCTCGGAGGCCATCATCAGCACGCCGCGACGCACCTCGGTCGATGTCTCGAGCACCCTCACTCCTCGTCTCGTTCCGCTCCCAAGGGCCCGATCCGGCGCGAAGCGGCCGCGTCCAACGGTAGCCGCATCACCAATGCGTCGGCGCCCTCGGGCTGATAGTAGCCCGGCCGGATGCCGAGAGGGTCGAAGCCGAAGGAGCGGTACATGTGCTGGGCCACCTCGTCCTGCGCGCGCACCTCGAGGAACACGGACTCGGCCCGGACCGCACGGGCCGCCTCCACCAGGTCCTGCAGGAGCTGGGCGCCCAGGCCGCGGCGGCGGTACCCGGGGGCCACGCCGATCGTCATCACCGAGCACTCGTGGGCGAGCGCGATCCCGGCGTAACCGACCACGACGTCATCGGCGACGGCAACGACGTACCGCCGGTCGGCGCGTCCCACCTCGCCGGCGTACACAGCGCGGGACCACGCCCCGAGGCCGAAGAGGATGGGCTCGAGCTCGACGACCCGGTCCAGGTCCTCCGGGCGCATCTCGCGCAGGACTGCGGTCACGACGCGCGCTTGCGCCCGGCCGAGGCGTGGATGTCCGGCCGCCGCAGGTACCGGGGGGCGAGGGAGAGGTCCCCGCCCCGCGTCAGGCGCGCGGTGACGATCCGGGCGAAGGTCTCGGGACGGACGACGGCGTCCCCCGCGTCCGCGGGCGCCGCCCCCCGGTGGAGGTGGTCGGGATAGAGGTCCACGCCGCGGCCGGTGACGCGGCCCGAGGCGACCAGCGCGGGGAACCGTGCGGCGACGGCGGCCGGTGCGTCCACGCCTGGCCCGTCCAGGCAGGTCACGTCCCCCTCGTCCCGGCGGTAACGAGCCCAGTACACCTCACGGCGGCGGGCGTCGGTGGCGACGAGGATCTCACCGCCGCCCGAGTCGCCGCCCGAGTCGACGCCCGAGTCGCCGCCGCGGACCTGGTCGAGCGCCTGCAGGGCGAGGGCGTCCAGGGAGCAGACGCCGTGCACGTCGACACCCAGGGCCTGGCCGAGGGTGCGGGCCGTGACCAGGCCCACCCGCAGTCCCGTGAAGGGTGCGGGACCCGTGCCGACGGCGATGCCGCCGAGGTCCCGTGGGGTGAGGCCCGCGCCGTCGAGCACCCGGGAGACCATCGGGCTCAGCGTCTCGGCGTGCCTCCTCTGCTCGGCGCTGCGGGCGGAGCCGAGGACCTCGCTCCCCAGGCACACGGCCACGCTCGCGCCGTCGGAGGTGTCGAGGCAGAGCAGGAGAACATCGGCCATGGCGTTCACTGTAGAAGGCCGGTCAGCTCGACCTGGGCCCAGCGCGCTCCGACGCCGCGCAGATGCGCCTCCCGGCCCTGGTGGCCCTCGCCGCCGCGGGGCCGCACGAGCTCGACCTCGAGGCGGTCCTGGGCGAGCGGCTCCACGAGACCGGCGCCCCACTCGACCACCGTGACGGAGTCCTCGAGCGAGGTGTCCAGGTCGAGGGCGTCCACCTCGTCGAGGGAGCCCAACCGGTAGGCGTCGACGTGCACGAGGTCGGGTCCGCCCACCTCGCTGGGGTGGACGCGGGCGATGATGAACGTCGGGGAGGACACCCGGCCGCGCACGCGCAGACCGGCGCCGATGCCCTGCGTGAGCGTCGTCTTACCCGCGCCGAGAGCCCCCGTGAGGACCACGAGATCCCCGGCCCGCAGCACCCGCGCGAGCCCGCGCCCGAGGGCCTGCGTCGCCTCCGCGTCGGGCAGGCTCAGGGCGGTCCGCCCGCTCACCGCTCCCCACCGACGTACTCGCGGGGGATGCGCGCCCCGAGCCGGGTGACGATCTCGTAGCTGATGGTCCCGGCGGCCTCGGCCCAGTCCTGCGCGGTGGGCTCGCCGTCGTCGCCGCTGCCGAACAGGACGGCGGTCTCCCCCACCTCGACGGCTGCGCCCTCGGGGCCGAGGTCGACGACGAACTGGTCCATGCAGACCCGGCCGGCGATCGTCAGGGTGCGACCTCCGATCCGCAGCGGGCCCGTCCCGCTGGCGTGCCTTGGGATGCCGTCGGCGTAGCCGAGCGGGATGACGCCGAGCACCGTGTCGCGGGTGGTGGTGTACGTGTGGCCGTAGGAGACGCCCTGGCCGGCGGGCGCGGCCTTGACCACGCTGAGGGAGGCCTCCAACCGCATCGCCGGGCGCAGCCCGAGCTCGGCGGGGCTGCGCAGGTCCGGCATCGGGGAGAGTCCGTAGACGGCGAGGCCCGGGCGGACCAGGTCGTAGTGTACGGCCGGCGCGCTGAGGGTGGCGGCGGAGTTCGCGAGGTGGCGCACCTCGAGATCGGCGCCGGCAGCGTCCGCACGGCGCAGGGCCTCGTCGAACACCTCGAACTGGGCCCGCACGCTGGGGTGGTCCACCTCGTCGGCACGCGCCAGGTGGGACCACACCCCGACCACGCGGACCGAGCCGTCGGCCTCGGCCGCGAGCGCGTCGTGCAGCAGCTGCGTCCACGGCTCGAGGAAGGAGCCGCCGCGGGCCAGACCGGTGTCGACCTTGAGGTGCACGCGCGCGGTGCGCCCGCTCGCCCGCGCGGCGACGATCACCTCCCTCAGCGCCCAGGGGGCCGGCACGGACAGGTCGACGTCCTTCTCGACGGCGGTGGCCAGGGGCGCGCCGGGTGCGTAGATCCAGGCGAGGAGCCGGGCGTCCACGCCCGCGTCCCGGAGCGCGAAGGCCTCCTCGAGCTGCGCGACGCCGAGCCACGTGGCCCCACCAGCGAGTGCGGACCGGGCTACGGGCAGCAGGCCGTGCCCGTAGGCGTCGGCCTTGACGACCGCCATCACCTGCGCCTCACCGGCGTACTCACGCAACCGGGCCACGTTCGCCCGGATCGCGCCGAGATCGACGACTGCTCGCGCCGGGTAGTAGCTCACCCCTTCAGTCTGCCAGCCGTGCGAAGCAGATCCCGTACCGTCGCGGGAAGTGCGTCCGCGACGTCCATGGCGGTGATCGGGCCGCCGCCGCTGGCCAGTCGGCCGGACCGGCCGTGGACGAGGGCGGCGGCGGCCGCGGCGACGGCGGCGGGTGCGTCCGTCTGGGCGAGCAGCGCACCGAGCAGCCCCGCGAGCACGTCGCCGGACCCTGCTGTCGCCAACCACCCGGTGCCGTCGTCCTGGCTGAACAGTGTGCCGTCCGCGCCGGCGACGACTGTCACGGCGCCCTTGAGCAGGACGGTCGCACCGGTGAGCTCGACGGCGCGCCGGGCCCAGCGGGCGGGGTCCGCCTCCACCTCGGCCCGCTCCACGTCCTGCCCGTGTGCGCTGAGCAGGCTGGCGAGCTCGCCGGCGTGCGGAGTGAGGACGATGCGGGCGCCGGTGAGGTCCTCGCGACCTGGCAGCAGATCGAGGGCACCGGCGTCGCAGACCATACCCACGCCGTCGGCCACGGCGCGGGCCATCACCGCACGTGCCGTCGCGCGCTGGTCGTCGCCGTGCAGCCCCGGCCCGGCCACCCAGGCCTGGACCCGCCCGGTCCCGGGGACCACCTCGGGGTGACGGGCGATGACGAGCCGGGTCACCTCGGGTGGGCCGACGTAGCGCACCATGCCGCAGCCCGCTCGCAGCGCCCCGCTCGTCGCGAGGACGGCGGCCCCGGGATAGTCGGCAGATCCGGCGACGATCCCGACGACGCCACGGGTGTACTTGTGGGTGACGTCGTCGGGCACCGGCCACAGGTCCGCAACGTCCACCCCGGTCAGCCGCGAGACGGTCGGTTCGCCGGCGAGCAACGCCTCCTCGAGGCCGAGCTCGACGACCTGCACCCGGCCGGCGTACCGAGCGGCGGGCGGCAGCAGCAGCCCGGCCTTCATCCCACCCATCGTCACGGTGACGTCGGCGCGCAGCACCGGTCCGGCGACGGCGCCCGATCCCGCGCGGATCCCGCTGGGCGTGTCCACGGCCACGACGAGCGGTTTGACGGCGAGGCCCTCCCGCAGCGGGATGAGCCGGGACACCGCACCCGCGAGCGGTTCGCGCAGCGCGCCGCTCACCCCGATCCCGGCCAGGGCGTCCACCCAGGCGTCTGCGTCCGTGGCACGGCGGTCGAGCTCGGCGAGGGCGCCGGCAGCACCGCCGTCCTCTGCTCCGTCAAACGCCTCCGCGAGGGCGAGCACCTGCGCGCCGGCCGTCCGCGCCGCCTGCAGCCCCTCGGCGTGGACGTCGCGGTGGAGCAGGGCGACCGTCGCCCGCACCCCCCGGCGGGCCAGGTACGCCGCGGCGTAGAGCCCGTCACCGCCGTTGTTGCCGCCTCCGACCAGGACCAGCACGCGGGTGCCCGTGCCGCCCACCCCGCGGGCGGCCAGCTCACGCACCACCGTGAGTGCGAGCGCGTGGGCAGCCCGCTGCATGAGCGGCACACCGGCCGCGAGAGCGGGGGCCTCAGCCGCGCGGACGGCGTCGGCGTCGTAGCCGCGGATCATCCTTCGGCCACCGCCATCGCGGAAGCGATCCCCGCGTCGTGGGAGATGGACAGGTGCCAGGTGGTCACCCCGAGCTCAGCGGCGCGCGCCGCGACGGTGCCGCGGAGCTCCACGACGGGCGCTCCCCCGGCGACGCGGTGCACGGTAGCGTCCTGCCAGCTCATCCCGCCGGGGGCGCCGAGGGCCTTGGCGATGGCCTCCTTGGCGGCGAAGCGGGCCGCGAGGGAGGACGGCGGGAGGTCGCGCTCCTGCGCCGTGAACAGGCGCTCCCGCAGGCTCGGCGCGCGCTCGAGCACCTCGAGGAACCGGGCGACGTCCACGACGTCGATTCCCACACCCACGATCACGCGGACCTCCTACTCGACGGTGACCGACTTCGCCAGGTTGCGCGGCTGGTCCACGTCCAGCCCCTTCGCGGTCGCGAGCGCGGAGGCGAAGATCTGCAACGGCACCACGGACACGAGCGGGGCGAGCAGCGTCGGCGTCTGCGGGATGCGGAAGATCTCGTCCGCGAACGGCACGACGGCGTCGTCCCCGTCCTCCGCGATCACCAGGGTGCGCGCGCCGCGGGCCCGGACCTCCTGGATGTTGGAGATCACCTTGGCGTGCAGGGCGTCGCGTCCCCGGGGGGAGGGGACGATCACGAACACCGGCTGCCCCTCCTCGATCAGCGCGATCGGGCCGTGCTTCAGCTCGCCGGCGGCGAAACCCTCGGCGTGGATGTACGCGAGCTCCTTGAGCTTGAGGGCGCCCTCGAGGGCCACCGGGAAGCCGACGTGCCGCCCGAGGAAGAGCACCGTGCGCTCGTCCTTCATCGACCGGGCCACCGCACGTACCTGCTCCTCGTTGTCGACGACGCGCTGGATCTTCTCCGGCATCGCGTGCAGCTGGGCGAGGTCCTCACGGATCTCGTCCGGGAACTTGTTCCCGCGGAGCTGGGCCAGGTAGAGGCCGAGCAGGTAGCAGGCCGTGATCTGGGCCAGGAACGCCTTCGTCGAGGCGACCGCGACCTCTGGGCCGGCGTGGGTGTAGAGCACCGCGTCGGACTCACGGGGAATCGTCGAGCCGTGCGTGTTGACGATCGCAAGGACCTTCGCACCCTGCTCGCGGGCGTGCCGCACGGCCATGATCGTGTCCATCGTCTCCCCGGACTGCGAGATCGCCACGACGAGGGTCTTCTCGGTCAGCACCGGGTCGCGGTAGCGGAACTCGTGCGCGAGCTCCACCTCCACCGGGATGCGGCACCAGTGCTCGATGGCGTATTTGGCGACGTGCCCGGCGTAGGCGGCGGTGCCGCACGCGATCACGATGATCTTGTCGACCGAGCGCAGCACGGCCTCGCTGATGCGCATCTCGTCCAGCTCGAGCCGGCCGTCCTCACCCGCGCGTCCCAGCAGGGTGTCCGCGACGGCCTGCGGCTGGTCGTGGATCTCCTTATCCATGAACGTCGAGAACCCGCCCTTGACGGCGACGGCGGCGTCCCAGTCCACGGTGTAGCGCTTGGGCTCGACGGCGTGGCCGTCGGCATCGATCACGTGGACCTCGGACGCGGTGATCGTGACGATCTGGTCCTGGCCCATCTCCATCGCCTCACGCGTCTGCGCGATGAACGCCGAGACGTCGCTGCCGAGGAAGTTCTCGCCCACGCCGAGGCCGATCACGAGCGGGGAGTTGCGTCGTGCGCCGACCACTTCCCCGGGCTGGTCGGCGTGGATGGCGAGGAGGGTGAAGGCACCCTCGAGCCGCGTGACCGTGGCACGCATCGCCTCGGTGAGGTTCTCCGCGTCGTCGTAAGCGCGCGCGAGGAGGTGGGCCACCACCTCGGTGTCCGTCTCGGAGTGGAACGTCACGCCGGTCTCGGCCAGCTCCCGCTTGAGGGAGTGGAAGTTCTCGATGATGCCGTTGTGGATGAGGGCGAGGCGTCCGCCGTCGGCCAGGTGCGGGTGCGCGTTCGCGTCCGTGGGACCACCGTGCGTCGCCCATCGGGTGTGCCCGATGCCGGCGGTCCCGGCGGGCAGGTGCCGCGCGTCGAGCTCCTCCAGCAGGTTGGACAGCTTGCCCGCCTTCTTCGCGGAGACAAGGCCCTCGGGCGTGACGACGGCCACCCCCGCCGAGTCGTACCCGCGGTACTCGAGGCGGCGAAGGCCCTCGACCAAGACCTCGAGGGGCCGCTGACCGGGCGTTGCAGAGCCCACATATCCGACGATTCCACACATGGGTGACAGCGTATCGGCCGACGGCGCGGACCCCGGCGCGGACCCCGGTGCGGACCCCGGCGCGGACCGGTGCCGCGGGCGAGGTGCTGCCCGCCACTGCCAAGGGTGGAAGAGTGTGCCCGTGGTTCTTCCCGACGTCACGCCGTGGCTGGCCCTCAGCGAGCACACCGACTCTCCCTACGTGGACTTCGACCGGGCCGCCTGGAGCCGGCTGTCCGCCTCGACGCCGCTGCCCCTGACGGCGGCCGACGTGGAGAACCTGCGCGGGCTGGGTGACCCCATCGACCTCGCCGAGGTGGACACCGGCTACCGCCCGCTCTCGCGGCTGCTCGCCCTGTACGTGGGGGCCTCGCAACGTCTGCGGGCGGCCACGTCGACGTTCCTCGGTGAGCGCACCCACCGCACCCCGTTCGTGATCGGCGTCGCCGGGTCGGTGGCCGTGGGCAAATCCACCGTCGCCCGCGTGCTGCGCGAGATGCTGCGCCGGTGGCCCGAGACGCCGCGCGTGGAGCTCGTCACCACCGACGGCTTCCTCTACCCCAACGCCGAGCTGGCGCGACGCGGCCTGCTGGAGCGCAAGGGCTTCCCCGAGTCCTACGACCGCCGCGCGCTGCTCGCCTTCATCTCCGACATCAAGGGCGGCGCTCCCGCCGTGGCCGCTCCGGTCTACGACCACCTCACCTACGACATCATCCCGGACCGGAACATCGTGGTGCGCAGCCCCGAGGTGCTCATCGTCGAGGGCCTGAACGTGCTGGCACCGGCACGCCTGACGCCCGAGGGCGACGCCTCGCTCGCGGTCAGCGACTTCTTCGACTTCTCCATCTACATCGACGCCGCCACCAGCGACATCCGGCAGTGGTACGTCGACCGGTTCCTCGACCTGCGCCAGACGGCGTTCGCCCGCCCCACCTCCTATTTCCACCGCTACGCGAGCCTCGACGACGACGAGGCCCGCGAGCGCGCCCTGCAGATCTGGGCGAGCATCAACGAGCCGAACCTCCTCGAGAACATCCTGCCGACGCGCGGGCGCGCCACGCTCGTGCTGACCAAGGACGCCGACCACCGCCTGAGCCGGGTCCGGCTCCGCAAGATCTGACCCGCCGACGACCCGAGAGACACCCCTCACACATGAGCGAGATCGTCCGCACCGACTCCGGCGACGTCCGCGGCCAGCCGCGGGAGGGCTCGACGGCGTTCCGCGGCATCCCCTATGCGGCCGCCCCCGTCGGTGGGCTGCGCTTCGCGGCGCCCGTTCCGCACCCCGGCTGGGAGGAGGTCCGGGACGCTACCGAGAACGGACCCACCCCGCTCACCGGCCCGACGTCGCAGGAGACGTCCATCCCGGAGCCCACCGTCGAGGGCAAGGACATCCTCAACCTGAACGTCTTCACCCCCTGCCTCGACCCGGCCGCCAAGCTCGCGGTGTACGTGTGGATCCACGGCGGCGGTTACACCGCCGGAACACCTGGAGGCGGCTGGTTC
>JAENWO010000175.1 GCA_016649925.1 Actinomycetales bacterium | reverse complement strand
TGCCCGCGTGCTCGGTGCCCGCGTGCTCGGCACCCGCGTGCTCGGTGCCCGGGACGTCCGCACCGGGTCGGTCGACGGACACCGTGAGCACGCCGACGAGCGAACGCTCGAGCACGGGTGCCTCCAGGCCGAGCAGAACGTCCCCCTCGACGTCTGTGACGGACCCGTCGGGCCGCACCCAGGCATCGAGCAGCCCCGCCGCCTCGAGTGCCGCCTCGATGCCGGCGCGGTCGGCGCCGCCGATCCCGTCGATGAAGTCGGTCAGTCGCCACAGGGGCGCCCCGGGCGCGCCGACGCGAGCGCGTGGATCGCGCGTCGCCGAACTGGGTGGTTCGGGCGTGCGCCCACGCTCCAGCTCCCCGAGTTCCTCACGCGCCACGTCGAGGAGGGACTGGACCTGAGTCTCCTCGAGGGCCGCGCGCGCGCGGGTCGAGTCGATCCGTTGCATCGTGGCCTGCGCCGCCCGTTGCACCGAATGGCGGGCCGGTGCCGCGCCGTCGGGGCGCAGGGCCCAGTCGGCGCTGAGGGCGAGCACGGACTCGGGGTCCTCGACCTCGAGGTGCTCGAGCGAGCCGAGGTAGGCGCGTAGCTCGCGGGCGTAGGCGTCGGCCGTCTCCTCGACGGCGCGGTCTGCCTGCCGCACCAGCTCCTCCCGCTGCGCGGTGCGCGCCTGGGCGTTGTCGACGTCGGAGCGCAGGTGCTCGGCCGTCGTCCGGGCCTGCTCGGCGGCAGTGACGAGAGAGGTCACGTGCTCGAGCTGGTCGCGGCGCCTCGCGAGGGCCGTCTCACCTATCTTCTGGTCGGCGAGCGCGGCCTCGTGGACGCTTGCCAGTTCCGCCGCCTGCGCCCGTTGGGCCGCGTCCGCGAGCGCCCGGTCCGCTTCGGCGTTGAGCTCATGGGCCTCCGACTCGGCGCGGTTGACGTCGTCCGTCGCGGTCGTCAGGCGGGTGCGGGCCGTCGTGAGGTCCGCCTCGGTGTGGTGAGCGAGGCGCTGTGCCGCGGCGGCTTCCTCTCCCGCGCGGGTCAGCTCGCGGGCCGCGTCCATCTCCGGGCTGGTACGCAGCGCCTCGTCCCGGCCGCGCAGCGTGCTGCGCTGGAGGGTCCGGGCGTCCTCGTCGGCCGAGACCCGGTCCAGCTCGGCTTGTGCAGCCGCGTGCTGCTGCTCGACGGCGATCTGGTCGCGCCCCACCTGCTCGTACTCGCTCTGCGCTCCGCGCACGACGGCGGCCGAGCGCCGCGAGGCCACGCGTGCGTAGGCCACGTAGTGGGTGAGGAAGGTGCGCGCCGCCTCGTGGGTCGCCTCCGCCTCCTGGAGTCGGTCGCGGTCCTCCTCCAGGCTACGGAACGACTCGGCGACGTCGGCGATGACGGCTTGGTCCAGCGGAGCGAGCGCCTCGGTGAGGGCTCCGGAGAGGGCGCGCTCGTCGGGACGCTTGGACAGGTGGGGTTGGCGGAGCTGGATCAGCAGGTCGACGAGGGCGTTGTAGCGGTGGGTGCCGAGCCCGAAGAGTGTCTCGTCCACCGCGCGGCGGTACTCCTCGCGCGTGTCGTACACACGCCCCCGGCCCTCGAGCTCGTCCTGGAGCCGCTCCCGAGTCAGGACCACACGGGAGGAGTCGACCAGGTGCAGGTCTCCCACCCGGCGGTCGGTGACGAAGAACCAGTGCCTGGCGATACCACGGCCGGCGACGGCCTTGAGCCCGCACCCGAGCGTGGTGAAGTGCTCGGTGCCGTCGGCGTCCCGGCGCCCGAACTCGATCCAGGTGTAGCCGAGACGCTCGCTGTGCGGGTGCGCCCCGCCGAGCAGGAGGTTCCAGTCCATCCGCTTCTTGGGGTCCGCGTCGGGCTCCACGCGCGCGGCCGCGAGCGAGCCGTCGAGGAGGAACGGCAGGGTCAGGGCGAGCACCTTGGACTTGCCGGTCCCGTTGTTCCCGCGCAGCAGGAGGCGCCCGTCGTGGAACCAGAACTGCTCGTCGTCGTAGTAGAAGAGGTCGACGAGCCCCAGGCGCAGGGGCTGCCAGCGGGTGGCGGTCGCCCGGGGCAGGGCGGTGTCGGTGGTCATGCGGTGCGTCCCGTCCTGATCGTGGGGGCGGCGACGGCGAAGCGTCGCAGCGCGGGCAGTGGTGTGACGGTGCTCCCGTGACGGCGCACCAGGCCGAGACCTTCGAGGCGGCCGACGGCGTCGTCCACGATGGAGTTCTCGGCCCCGGGCTGCTGGGCGGTCCGTCGCCAGTAGGAAGCGTGCTCGGTCGCCATCTTGCGCACGAGACGGCGGAGCTCGTCGACGTCGGCTGGCCCGGAGGTGGCGACGTGCTCGGCGAGGAGGAGGGTCGCGTGGCCGTCCGTGCCGGACTCGGGCATCCGGATGTCGGTCAGCTGGTCGAGCGGGTCCACCATCGCCATCCCTTCGGCGCGCACCTCGGCGACGAGACCGGTGAGGTCATGGATGCGTCGCACGATCGCCGGGCGCTGGTGGCTGAGGTAGGCGAGCTCGGCGTCGTCGAGCTCGTCGTAGTAGACCACCGGGTCCTCGAGGAGCCGCCTGGTCAGCGACTGGCGCAGCCGACGGTTGGACTCCTCCTCGGTGAAGGCGGGCGGTTCGGCATGCAGCGCCAGCTCGAGCTCGTCGATCGACACCGCGCGGGAATCGTTCGCGACGACGGAGGGGCCGTGGCGCACGACGAGCAGTCGGGAGAGGACCCGCCGGTCGACGTCGTAGAGCGCGTCACCGCCGGTCTGCACGTAGGACTCCTCGTCACCGGCGACGCGCGCCAGGACGCCCAAGCGGAGCAGGAGCCGGATGGCGGCGGCGAGGTCGGAGCGTTCCTCGCGGCTGGTCAGGGTGAACACGACGCCGTGCAGCTCGACCTGACGCGCCAGGAGCACGACGCTCTCGGCGAGCCGGCCGAGGGAGGTCTGGGGGTCGGACTTCTCCAGCGCGGCCAGGGCCAGGCACAGCAGGACGTACCGTCGCCGGGTGAACGGTGGGTCCCCGCGCCGCGCCCGCGCGGGATGGTGGCCCGCGATGGCGGCCGAGGACGCACCACCGACGGTCTGCGTCTTGAGCAGGCGGACCACCTGGGAGTCGACGACGAGACGCCAGCCGGCGTTCAGCTCGAACCACCTCCGCAGGTGATCGGCGTGCCGGCGGGCGAGCCGGAAGAGCTCGGGGTCGCCGTCGGCGCGCAGGAGCGGGTGAACCAGCAGAGAGCGGGCGGCGCGCACCTGCTCCTCGCGGTCGCGCTCCTCGAGGATCGTCGCCACCCGTGGGGCGAGATCGACCCCGGCGCTCATACTTGAGCCGTCCCGACGAGGCTGATGTCGACCTGGTGGTCCGGCCCGGTGAGGCTCCCGTGCTCGGTCCGCAGGCGCGCGGGAGGCGCATCCGGGATCCTGGTGATGACGAGCCGCAGCCCGCCGTCGGAGGTGTGGACCTCCGCCGCGTCCCGGCCGGGGTGCAGCAGCGAGAGACCGTCGCCGAGGAGGGCGAGGAACAGGCGGAACGCCTCGGGGTCGAGCCGGGCGAACGTGGACACGCGGACGGGGCCGTCGGTGAGGATCCGCCGTCGTGCCGCCGCTGTCTGCTCGGACTCCGCCCGGGCCCGGGCGGCGAGGACCGCCTTGGCGTTCGAGCGGTCCGTGACCCGGTTCTGCCGGCCGCGACGCTCGTAGCTCCCGGTCTTGCGCAGCTGGGGGCTGACCTGCAGCCCGGGGGCCTGCGCCCACGGCGTCGAGGGTCCGACCCGGGCCCGCTCCCAGGCGTCCTCGGTCTCGGCGGTGGTGGTCAGGTGCCGTGCGGAGGTGAGGCCGAAGGCGGTGCGCCACAAGCGGTGGCGCGCGCCGTCGTCGGGCATGGAGGCGAACCAGGAGGCGAGGGTGAGGAAGTCCGCCGACCGGTCCGAGCGGCCCGAGTGCCGCTCGTGCAACGCGGCGACGACGGCGAGCAGCGAGGGGACCGCCGAGCGGGCCCGGGCGCGCAGCAGCTTCGCCTCGCTGTCGCGAGACGGCGTCGAGACGAACCAGTCGCTCAGGCCCTGCCAGCGCCGCAGCCAGGTGTGTGTGAGGTCACGGACGCGTTCGCCGGCCTCCTCGTCGGTCGGCTGCCCGGGGGCGGCGTCCAGGGACTCCCGCCGCGCGGCGATCGTGCACATGTGTTGCACCTCGGCCGCCGTGAACTCGGAGAGGATGGCGCTGATCTGCGCGCTCCGGGTGACCAGGTCCGCGATGAAGCGCTCGAGGTACTCGATGAGGCGCTCCTTGTAGGCCAGGAAGGCGTCGAGGTCGGCGTCCTGCAGGTCGATCGAGCGCTGCACCGACCCCATGAACACCACCGCGTTGTCGGCGAGCTCGGTGAACCGGTCCCGCAGCGAGCGCAGGTCCTGGTGGATCCGGGCCTCGTCGACACCGTCCCTCGCGCCTCGGTCCTCATCCCTGTCCTCGGCGCCCGGGACTGCGGGCGCATCGTCCTCGGCGAGGGAGCGCCGCAGGGAACGCAGCAGGATGGCGATGTCCTCGAGCGCCACCGCCTGCAGCGCACCCCGCGAACCTAGGGACTCGTCGTACACGCGCAGGGCCCGCTCGGCCGCCTCCCCGGCACGGGAGAGCTGATAGAGCATCCGGCGGCGGTAGAAGTCCTCGATCGCGGTGACCCGGCTCGAGTCCGGGAAGGCCACCAGGTTGCCCCACCCCGGTGAGGCGAGCTGGTCGAGCGCGGAGGTGACCACATCCACCGGGACGGTGCCCCCGCCGTCGTCCTGGAGCGCGGACCCGACGTCCTCCGGGCGCAGGTGGACGGTGAACCGCTCCTTCGCCCGGACGAAGGCGTGCATGACGCGTCGGTAGAGCTCGGCGTTGGGCGCCGTCGCGTAGGAGAACGGGGCGTAGGCCGGCGGGTCGGATACTTCGGTCACCGTTCAAGACTGCCACGCCGATGTGACATCCCGGTCCAGCATCGAGGCAGCCCTGTGCTTCCATGCCTCAGGCCGAGGGGTCGCGCCGTTCTTGGCGCGAGCCCACCTCACGAGCGGGACGTGCGGCCGGTGGGTCTTGCGCCGAGCGCCTGATGGTTCATGGCGTCGATGAGATCTGTCACCAGAATCGTGAAGGTGGCGGCGATCGTTGGGTCGCCGTCCGGGTCGGCGTCCGGGTCGGCGTCCGGGTCGCCGTCCGGGTCGCCGTCCGGGTCGCCGTCCGCGAGCGCGACACGCTCCCACGCCGTCCGCCCGCACGGGTCGGACCGCTTCACCCTCGGCAGCACAGACGGAGCCGCGGCGTGCCGGCCGGCTGCGAGGTGGAGCGCGGGGTTCACCTGGCGTGGCCGACCCGGACGACCTGTCGATCGGCGCCGACTAAGAGGTCTAGCGGTGAGTAAGAAGTCCGTGGACCCCTTACTCACCGCTAGACCTCTTAGTCACCGGGGACTGGTCCAGGGGTGACGACGGGTCTGGCGCTGAGGGGTCTCGACGATGAGTCCCGGTGGACGTCATGAGCACACTGGTCGACCTACCTGCCGTCAGCGATCATGCGGTGACGGGCCGCTCCTACAACCACGACGGCTGCCACGCGGGCGCCGTCCCGATCGTGAGCAGCCGGTCCGGAGGCACCAGCTCGGCGAGGGGCGCAGGGGCGAGTCCGTCCCCAGGCGCAGGTCCGCCGAGCACGCGTCCTCCACCACGAGCGTGCCGGACCGCTCGAC
>JAENWO010000400.1 GCA_016649925.1 Actinomycetales bacterium | reverse complement strand
CGATGACGTCGTCGTCGAGTACGCCCTACGCACCGTCGACGCGCCCCTGGCCGTCGCCACCTACACCACCGACCGCACCCTGCCTGCCGACCTGCGCGCCGCCCTGCCCAGCAGCGCCGAGCTCGCCGACCTCATCACCGACGTCACCGACCCCGAGTAGCCACGGCCCTTCCCCCGAGGGTCGCCGAACCTGTCGCACCACTCATCAGCACCGCGCGCACCCCGCAGGAAGTGACGAACACGGGCCATGGACAGCTGCGGGCTGCCCGAGCACCTGTGACCTTCAGCGGTAGGCGGCACGGATTCCTCAGCGCTACTTGGCGCGATCGGTCGGGTGCGTGGGGTCGGCCGTTCTCGTAACGGGATGGCGAGTTCAATCCGGCAAGAACGCATGCCCATCGCGGCATGACCGGACGTCCCTGGGTCGCGCTCGGTACTTTCACGCCTGTGGGTACGGAGTCGAAGTTGTTGGTGATCGTGGGGCGGTCGGGCGTAGGCAAGTCGTCGGTGGCGTTCGCGCTGCACGACCAGTTCGCCGCGCAGCGGGTTCCCCACCCCTTCGCCACCCGCTCACGCCCGTTTGTCGGACCTCGCTGGCCTCCGTCCGGGACGTCACCGCCATGAAGCGCGCTGAGCGGGTGCTTGCGCACCACGCGATGCACGACGAGGTCACGGGCCTACCGAACCGCAGGTTGCTGATGGACCGGATGCGCCGGAGTCTGCTCCGACTTCGCCGCCGGCCTGGGGCGGTCGCCCTCTTCTTCGTGGACCTTGACCGCTTCAAGCAGGTCAACGACGAGTACGGACACGACAGAGGCGACAAGGTCCTGGCGACCGTTGCAGAGCGTCTCAACGGGATCGCCCGGTCCCAGGACACCGTGGCACGCCTACCGACGGGCGGTCCCAACAGCCAGGCCGTCCTGGTGGCATACTCACGCGCTGAGCGGGCGGTTCCGGCTGCCAGAACGTCCCTCGCACCGGCTGGGCGCCGCACCGAGCCGGCAGTCCGGACCGTCAAGACGCACCTCTCGCTCACGGAGCAGCGGTGGAAAGCGCTTGCCAAGCGGGTGGGGAATCGGTCATGATGGAACTGCACGGCGCGGCGTCCCGCGCCGGTGTCGACCGCCCATCAGGTGTCGAACCTCATCAGGAGTCGACTCCCCTCGGAAGTTGACCGCCATCAGAAGGAGCCCACCGTGCCGAAGGTCGCGCTCGTGACGGGAGGGAACCGGGGCATCGGCCTCGGCATCACCCGGGTCCTGCTCGCGGAGGGCTACGCCGTCGCGATCCTCGCAACGCGCGAGGAGCCGAGCGACCTGGTCGCCGAGCTGGGCGAGATCGGCGAGGTGCTCTACTTCCGCGGCAGCGTCGCCGACCTCGAGGACCACCACCGGTACGTCGACGCCGCGCTAGAGCGCTGGGGGCGCATCGACCTGCTCGTCAACAACGCCGGCGTCGCGCCCACCGTGCGCGCCGACCTCCTCGAGGCCGAGGTGGACAGCTTCGACCGCGTGCTGGGCATCAACCTGCGTGGGCCGTACTTCCTCACCCAGCTCGTCGCGCGGACCATGATCGAGCGCCGGGACTCGCAGACGTCCGCCTCGGACACCGCCTCGGACACCGCCTCGGACACCGCCTCGGACACCGCCTCGGACACCGAGTCGGCTGCCGTCGTCGGCACGATCGTCAACGTGTCCTCGATCTCCGCGACGGCCGTCTCGACGAACCGGGGCGACTACTGCATCTCCAAGGCGGGCGTCGCGATGGCGACGCAGTTGTGGGCCGCTCGCCTCGCGCCCGAGGGCATCCTCGTCTACGAGGTGCGACCGGGGGTCATCGCCACCGACATGACCGCCGCAGTGCAGGAGAAGTACGACGCGCAGTTCGCGAACGGCCTCGCCCCGATGCCACGGTGGGGCCGGCCGCAGGACGTGGCGGGCGCCGTCGTGCAGCTCGCTGCCGGTCGGATGCCCTACTCCACCGGCGACATCATCCACGTCGACGGCGGCATGCACATCCCGCGGCTGTAGGTTCGGGCGAACGAGGAGGTGGCGCAGCGATGAGTGAGCAGACCCTGCCGGGCGGGGCCCAAGAGATCGAGACGATGCGGATCGCCGGACACGACGTGCCCGTGGTCACCGTGAACACCGTGGTGGTCGGGACCGGATCGGCCGGCTTCTGCGCGGCGGACCGGCTCTGGGAGTACGGCCAGGACGACGTCGTCATGGTCACGGACAAGGTGGGCGCCGGCTCGAGCCGCAACGCGGGATCGGACAAGCAGACGTACTACAAGCTCACCCTCTCCGGTGGGGACGGTGACTCGGTTCTCGAGATGGCGCAGACCCTGTTCTCCGGTGGGGCCATGGACGGGGACAACGCGCTCGCCGAGGCCGCACTCTCGGCCCGCGGCTTCCTACGGCTGTGCGACCTGGGCGTCCCGTTCCCGCAGACCCGCTATGGGGAGTTCATCGGCTACAAGACCGACCACGACCCCCGCCGTCGGGCCACCTCCGTGGGCCCGTACACCTCCCGCTCGATGGTCGAGCAGCTGGAGAAGAAGGTGCACCGCAACGGCACCCGGATCTTCGACGAGTGCCGCGTGGTCGACGTCGTGACCTCCGACGGCGCCGTCGCCGGCCTGCTCGTCCTGCGCACCGACATCCCGCACGACGGCGAGGCCAGCCCTTACCTGTTCTTCCGCACGACGAACATCGTCTACGCCACCGGCGGGCCGGCCGGCATCTATGCCACGCGCGTGTTCCCGAACGGCCAGTGGGGCGCATCCGGCGCGGCCTACCGGGGCGGCGTGCACGGCAAGAACCTCACCGAGTGGCAGTTCGGGCTGGCCTCGATCAAGCCGCGCTGGAACGTCTCGGGAACGTACATGCAGGTCATCCCGCGGTTCGTCTCCACAAACGCCGACGGCGGTGACGAGCGCGAGTTCCTCACCGAGGCCATACCCGACTACGGCCGCCTCATGACGCTCGTGTTCCTCAAGGGCTACCAGTGGCCCTTCGACATCCGCAAGGCGCGGGACGGCTCCTCCCTCATCGACTTGCTCGTCTACCGCGAGACGGTGCTGCGCGGGCGGCGGGTGTTCCTGGACTTTCGCTCCAACCCGGTGCGCCAGACGTTCGACCCGAGTG
>JAENWO010000348.1 GCA_016649925.1 Actinomycetales bacterium | reverse complement strand
GGGTCCGGCTTCTCCTCGACCACGAGGGTCGGTGGCTGATGGATCAGCGACGAGGTGTCGTAGGTGTCGATGTTGTTCCCCAGCCGCACATAGGCCGTGGCAGCCCCGGTGGTCGCGAATGTCACGACGGCCAGGGTGACGAGTGAGGTGCTGCGCAGCAGCGGGTGGCGGCGCAGTCGTCGGGCATGGCGCACCGCGCGCGGGTGTTGCGAAGCAGTGTGGCGTGGGGTCACAGTTGATGAGCATAGGATCCGCGGACCGCCCGAAGGCGGGAGCACCGCGCGGGACGCGTGGAGGTGTCGTAAAGATCAGCCGGCACGATCTCCAGGTCAGGGCCTGCCGAGCCCGTGGTACGCCCACCCGGACCGTCGCCAGGCCCTCGGGTCGAGCACATTCCGGCCGTCGATGATCACCCGTCGGTGGACGACTCCACCCAGCGTCTCGGGGTCGAGCTCGACGAACTCCCGCCACTCGGTGAGGAGCAGGACGAGGTCGGCACCCGCGGCCGCATCCATCGCCGAGTCCGCCAGCCGGAGGTCGGGCCGGGATCGGCCGACGTTGTCCAGGGCGGCCGGGTCGGTGACCGTCACGTGCGCCCCAAGGCCCGCGATCCGCGAGGCGATGTCCAGTGCAGGGGAGTCACGCACGTCGTCGCTGTCGGGTTTGAACGCCGCACCGAGGACGGCGACGCGTGCCCCGTCGAAACGACCCCCGCAGGCGGTCCTGGCAAGCTCCACGACGTGCTCACGACGGCGCAGGTTGATGCCGTCGACCTCACGCAGGAACGTCAGCGCCTGATCGACCCCGAGCTCGCCGGCCCGTGCCATGAACGCCCGGATGTCCTTGGGCAGGCAGCCGCCACCGAACCCGATGCCGGCGCGCAGGAAGCGACGGCCGATCCGCTCGTCGTGCCCGATCGCCGTGGCCAGCTGCGTCACGTCCGCCCCGGTCGCCTCGCAGAGCTCGGCCATCGCGTTGATGAAGGAGATCTTCGTGGCGAGGAAGGAGTTGGCCGCGACCTTGACCAGCTGCGCCGTGGCGAGGTCGGTCACGACCTGCGGGATCCCCTGACGGACGAGCTGGTCGTCGTAGACCTCGTCCAGGACTGCTCGGGCAACCTCCCCCGCGGGAGTGGGCATCCCCTCGCCATCCGTCTGTAGGCCGTAGACGATGCGGTCCGGTGACAGCGTGTCCTGGATCGCGAAGCCCTCCCGCAGGAACTCCGGGTTTCAGATCAGGGCGGCGTTGGCGCCGGGCGCTCCGGCCGTCAGGCGCGCGGCGATCGACTCCGCCGTCCCGACCGGGACGGTCGACTTGCCGACCACGACGACCGGGCCGTCGTCGTGCGGCCCGAGGTGGGGGAGGAGAGCCTCGACGGCGGCGTCGACGTACGTGAGGTCTGCGGCGTACCTGCCGTCCTGCTGGGGGGTGCCCACGCAGATGAAGTGCACCTGGGCACCGGCGACCGCTGCCGGGTCGGTCGTGAAGGTCAGGCGCCCGGTCGCGAGTGCGTGCACCAGGAGGTCGTCGAAGCCCGGCTCGTGGAAAGGGGCCCGACCGGAGCGCAGCAGCGCCACCTTCCTGGGATCGACCTCCAGCCCGACGACCTCGTGCCCGAGCTCCGCCATGCAGGCGGCGTGCACGGCTCCCAGGTAGCCGCAGCCGATCACGGACAGCTTCATCATCTGTGTCTCACTCTCACCTGGTGGTCAGCGGCCGAGCTGGGCGTACTTCGCCTCGGTCGCGTCCTTCTGCGGGCGCCACCATGCCGCGTTCTGGCGGTACCACTCGATGGTGGCGGCGAGCCCGTCTCGGAAGCCCGGGAACCGTGGCTGCCACCCGAGCTCGTCGCGGAGCTTGGTGGAGTCGATCGCGTACCGCAGGTCGTGGCCGGGACGGTCGCTCACCAGGTCGTAGGCGTCCCGCGGCTCGCCCATCAACTCCAGGATGAGCTCGACGACGTCCTTGTTGCTCTGCTCGCCGTCGGCGCCGATCAGGTAGGTCTCGCCGATCCGGCCCCGGTCGATGATCGCCCAGACCGCGGCGTTGTGGTCCTCGACGTGGATCCAGTCGCGGACGTTCTGGCCGGTGCCGTACAGCTTCGGGCGGACCCCGTCGACCATGTTGGTGATCTGCCGCGGGATGAACTTCTCCACGTGCTGGTAGGGGCCGTAGTTGTTCGAGCAGTTCGAGATCGTGGCCTGCACCCCGAACGACCGCACCCAGGCCCGGACCAGCAGGTCGCTCGACGCCTTGGTGGCGGAGTACGGGCTGGAGGGGTTGTAGGGCCTCTGGGGCGTGAACTTGGCCGGGTCGTCCAGCTCGAGGTCGCCGTAGACCTCGTCGGTCGAGATGTGGTGGTACCGGGTCCCGTGCCGGCGGACGGCCTCGAGCAGGGTGAAGGTGCCCACCACGTTCGTCTGCACGAACGGCCACGGGTTCGCCAGCGAGTTGTCGTTGTGCGACTCGGCCGCGAAGTGCACGACGACGTCGCAGTCCGCCACCAGGCGATCCACCAGATCGGCGTCGGCGACGTCTCCCTGGACGAAGCTGATCCGGTCGGCGACCGGGGCGAGTGACGCCTGGTCGCCGGCGTAGGTGAGTGCGTCGAGGACGGTCACCTTCACGTCGGGGTGCTCGCGCACGGTCTGATGGACGAAGTTGGTGCCGATGAAGCCGGCTCCGCCGGTGACGAGCAGTCGCACGGGCTCCTCCTGGAATGGTGTGGGTTCTGGCAGCGTACTTGGTGACTCGGCTCTGCAGCCCCTGGCCGCCCGGGCATCCCGGGACGTATCGGACGCGAGGGGTGGCGGTGCTTGATCCGGGCAGGGAGCCGACCGATACTCCCTGGGCAGGCAATCCGCCGAGGTCAGGACGAATCATGATCAGCCGAATGGGGGCTTCGGCCGCCGCATGGCTTGTGGTGTCCGCCCTTCTGAGTGGTGCCGTGCCGTACGCCGGCGCTGCTGGCCGTGCCGCGACGGACGTTCCCGCGTCGAGCCCGGTCGCCCCGGGCTCCGTGAGCGCGCCATCCTCGGGAACACCGTCCGAGGCCGCCGACGAGGAGGACAGTGCCCTTGTCGAGCTCTCCCTCGTCGTGCCCGCCGTCGATGGTGGGGCCGTTGAAGAGTCACCCGAGGTACGTGCCGCGCGGGCCGACGAGGACGTCGTGCTCGCGGAGGACGTCGTCGACGCCGAGCGGGTGGCGAGCGAGATCGTCGAGACCGACGCGTTCCAGACCATCGGCGTGACATGGCCAGAGGACGCCGACGTCACCGCGCTCCAGCCGCAGATGCGGGTGCGATCCGACGGCGAGTGGTCCGAGTGGGCCGAGTTCGGTCAGGACAGCGAGGTCCCGGACGCCGGGACCCCCGACGCCGAGCACGCGACCCGTGGGGGTACCGAACCCGTGTGGGTCGGTGACGCGGACGCCATCCAGCTCTCCTTCGCCGCCGACGACGAGGCAGGGCCGGACGGCCTCGCCCTGGTGCTCGTCGGGTCAGACGAGGTCCCGCTCGCTCCCGACGACGTGATTGTCGGATCGGCGGCCACGACGGACACCGACGTGGAGCAGGCCTCGTTCACCCAGGCCTCGTCGACCCGGGCGCTGTTCGCAGCGTCCGCGGCCCCGGCGATCATCAGTCG
>JAENWO010000028.1 GCA_016649925.1 Actinomycetales bacterium | reverse complement strand
GCACCGGCGCCACGTCCCCGTAGCACGAGGACGGCGTCCGGCGCGCCTAGCCGGAGACGGCGTCCGGCGCGCCGGGCCCAGACAGCTCCCGGAGCATCCGCGTGTTGCCCAACGTGTTCGGCTTGACGCGCGCCAGGTCGAGGAACTCCGCGATGCCGTCGTCGCGGGAGAGCAGCAGCTGGTGGAACACCTCACGGTCCACGACGCTGCCCGCGATCGGCGCGAACCCGTGCCGGGTGAAGAACTTCACCTCGAACGTCAGACAGAAGACCCGGGACAGGCGCAGCTCGCGGGCCCGGTCCAGCAGCGCGTCGAGCAGGAGGTGGCCGACGCCGGTGCCCCGCACGTCGGTGCGCACGGCCAGCGTGCGGACCTCGGCAAGGTCGTCCCACATGACGTGCAGCGCGCCGCATCCGATCACCTCGCCCCCGCGCTCTGCGACGAGGAACTCCTGGATGGCCTCGTAGTAGCCGACGAGGTCCTTCGCCAGCAGGATGCGCCGCTCCGCGTAGGGGTCGACGAGGTCGCGGATCGCGCGGACGTCCGCCGGGAGCGCCCGTCGGATGGTGAGGCCCGCCGCAGGCTCGGTCGGGTGACGCGCGTCGGTGCTCACCCGCCTAGCCTGCCACCGCCGGAGCCCGCCGCGGCGGAGCACCCTCCCCGGCGGTCCGGGCGAGCTCGAGCAGGCGGCTCGCCGTCGTCTCATCGATGATGAGGTCCGTGGCGACACGCGCGCGCAGGGCTCCGAGCACCGCCGGCACCTTCCGGTCGCCCACCACCACGCACACGCGCCGCTTGATCGCGCGCAGCTCGCGCGGCGACGGGCCGGAGGCTCGAGAGTTGATCGCGATGTCGCGGTAGCTGCCGTCCTCGCGCAGGAAGACGGTGCAGACGTCACCCACCACCTGATCAGCCGTCAGCGCGGCGATCTCGGCGTCGTCGAGGTAGCCGGAGCTGTACACGTGGGACGGCACCTCCGCGCTGATCGCGCCGACGCCGAACAGGGCGATGTCGGCCCGGTGCTGCACGTCCAGGACGCGCTTGATGCTCTGCTCTCGCCACATCATGTGCTTCGTCTCGGCGTAGTCGAAGAACGCCGGCACCGGGAAGTGGTACATCGTGGCGTCGAACGCCGAGGCGATCGTGGTGATGAGGCCGCTCGCGTAGGTGACGCCGCTCGCCGACGTGTTCGCCGACCCGTTGAGCTGCACGACGGCGCTGCCCCGGGTCGGTGTGGGCGTCAGGTGCCGGGAGATCGCGGCCACCGTGTTGCCCCAGGCGACGCCGAGCACCATGTCGGAGCTGAACCACTCCGACATCAGCCGGGCGGCCACCATGGCGACCTGCTCGAGGCGGTGGATCTCGGTGGCGCTCTCCCGCACCGGAACCACGTGCGCCTTGATCCCGAAGGTCGCCGCGAGGCGGTGCCCCAGGTTCGCCCCGCTCCGGCTCGGCGGGCGCAAGGAGATGCGGACCATCCCGCTCTCCCGGGCGGATTTGATCATCCGCGACACCGTGGATCGGGAGACGCCCAGGGTCCGGGCGATCACGTCCATCGTCTGGTCCTGCAGGTAGTACATGGTGGCCGCCCGGAAGGCGTCGTCCTCACGCACTCTCAGCCTCTCGTAGATCGTCCTGCACGTTTGTGCACGATACTTGCGCGAACTTGCGTCAGACGCAAGTATGGCCCAAAGGGCAAGATCAGGCGATGGCGCCGGTGGTGGGCCGCGTCACCCGTCAGCTCGAGGAGGAGACACGTGTCCACGACGGCGTTGACCGCACAGACCCGATCCGCGGCGCTGGCCGAGATGAGCGACGAGCAGGGGCTCGACGTCCTGGTCATCGGAGGTGGTGTCACCGGAGCCGGCATCGCGCTCGACGCCGCGACGCGCGGGCTACGCGTGGGCATCGTGGAGGCCCAGGACTGGGCGTCGGGTACGTCCAGCCGCTCCAGCAAGCTCGTCCACGGCGGCCTGCGCTACCTGCAGATGCTCGACTTCCACCTCGTGCACGAGGCGCTGACCGAGCGCGACCTGCTCATCTCCCAGCTCGCCCCGCACCTCGTCCGGCCGGTCCCGTTCCTGTACCCGCTCGAGCACCGCTTCTGGGAGCGCTTCTACATCGGTTCCGGCGTCGGCCTCTACGACGCGCTCGCCTCGCTCTCCTCCCGACGCCGCGCCCTCCCGTTCCACCGACACCTCTCCCGCACCCAGCTCGACAAGGTCTTCCCCGACCTGCGCCACGACGCCGCGATCGGCGCGATCCAGTACTGGGACGCCAGCGTGGACGACGCCCGCCTGGTCGCCACGCTCGTGCGCACCGCCGTCGGGTACGGTGCGCTCGCCGCGTCCCGCACGCAGGTGGTGGGGATGACGAAGAACTCCTCTCACCGGGTCACCGGGGCGACGATCGCCGACCTCGAGACCGGGCAGCAGATGCACGTCAAGGCGGCCCAGGTCATCAACGCCACCGGCGTGTGGACCGAGGAGACCGAGGCGCTCTCCGGCACCGACGGAGGCCTGCACGTGCTGGCCTCCAAGGGCATCCACATCGTCGTGCCGCGTGAGCGGATCCGCGGCGAGAAGGGCCTGATCCTGCAGACCGAGAAGAGTGTGCTCTTCGTCATCCCCTGGTCGCGGTACTGGGTCATCGGCACGACGGACACCCCGTACAAGCAGGGCCTGCGCCACCCCGTCGCCACGGACGAGGACATCCAGTACGTGCTCGACCATGCGAACGCCGTGCTGGCGAAGCCGCTGACCAAGGACGACATCATCGGCACCTGGGCCGGGCTGCGGCCGCTGCTTCAGCCGGGCACCAAGGAGGGCACATCCTCGGCGAAGGTCTCCCGCGAGCACACGGTGGCGTCCCCTACCCCCGGCCTGACCGTCATCGCCGGCGGCAAGCTCACCACCTACCGCGTGATGGCCAAGGACGCCGTCGACTTCGCCCTCGGGGAGCAGGCCAAGACGCTGCCGTCGATCACCGAGCGCATCCCGCTGGTCGGCGCCGTCGGGCTCCAGGCCGTGCGGCGCAAGTCGCGGGCGTACGCCGAGAAGTACGGATGGTCCAAGGCGATGGTCCAGCACCTCCTGCATCGGTACGGCTCGCAGCTGAGCGGGCTCGTCGCCTCGATCGAGCGGCAGCCGGACCTGGCCCGCCCGCTCGAGCACGCGTCGGCCTACTTGCGGGCCGAGATCGCGTTCGCCGCGACGCACGAGTCGGTGCTCCACCTCGAGGACGTCATGCTGCACCGCACCCGACTCACCTACGAGGTCTCCGACTCCGGCCTCGCCGCCCTTCCCGAGATCGTGGACATCCTCGCCCCGATCCTCGGCTGGGACGACGGGCGTCGCGCACACGAGATCTCGTCCTACACCGACCGTTGCGCGGCTCAGGACGCCGCAGCCCGCACGAGCAGCGACGCCGAGGGGGAACAAGCACGACTTCAGGCCGACGACATTGCCCCGATGATGTCGCTCGTCGAGCCTTCCTGACCACAGGGCCGCTTTGCGGTTTGCTTTCTGCTGTGGCGCGATGGGGCGTGACAACCGAACCTCCCGATTGATAAAGAGAAAGAGAGGCAACAAATCGTGGATTTCACCGCGATATTCATCCCTGAGCTCGTAGGAACGTTCCTACTGGTCCTCCTCGGCTGTGGTGTCGTCGCCAACGTGGCGCTCCCCGGCACCAAGGGCAACAGTGGCGGCTTCCTGATGGTCAACTTCGGCTGGGGACTTGCAGTCTTCGCCGGCGTCTACGCGGCCATCAGCACCGGCGCCCACATCAACCCGGCCATCACGTTCGGTCTCCTGGCTGCAGGCAAGGACTTCGCAGAGGGCATCGACGGCACCTTCGCTAACGCGCTGGTCTACGTGCTGGCCCAGATGATCGGTGCCTTCCTCGGTGCCGTCGCCTGCTGGCTCGCCTACAAGCAGCACTTCGACGCCCCGGCCGACGGGGCGACGAAGCTCGGCGTGTTCTCCACCGGCCCGGCCATGCGGTCCTATGGCTGGAACGTCGTGACCGAGGTCATCGGCACGTTCGTCCTGGTGTTCGTCGTGCTCGCTTTCGGCCTGGTCCAGACCGGGCTCGGCCCGCTCGCCGTCGCCCTGCTCGTGGTCGGGATCGGTGCCAGTCTCGGTGGTCCCACCGGGTACGCCATCAACCCCGCCCGTGACCTCGGTCCCCGCATCGCGCACGCGGTGCTGCCGATCAAGGGCAAGGGCTCCAGCGACTGGGCCTACTCGTGGGTCCCCGTCGTCGGCCCGCTCCTCGGTGGCGTCCTCGGCGGCCTGCTCGCCGCACCGCTGATCGGCGCGTGACGTCGGTGCGGGTGCACGATGACGCCGTCGAGCACCCGCACCAACCGCTTCACCCGCACCAACCGCTTCACCCGCACCACCGGCACCACCCGCACCAACCGGCACGAACCGCCCACCGGCGGTAACCGCCCCATCGCACCATGCCCGCACCCCGCGGGCGCACTACAACGAAGTGAAGGGAAAGCAATGGCTGACTACGTTCTCGCCATCGACCAGGGCACCACCAGTTCACGCGCGATCATCTTCGACCACTCCGGCCAGATCGTGGAGTCCGGGCAGCTCGAGCACGAGCAGATCTTCCCCAAGGCCGGTTGGGTCGAGCACGATGCGCAGGAGATCTGGAAGAACGTGCGTGAGGTCGTGGGCCTGGCCCTGACCCGCGCGAACCTGACCTACAACAACCTCGCCGCCGTCGGCATCACCAACCAGCGCGAGACCGCGGTGGTCTGGGACAAGACCACCGGTGAGCCCGTCTACAACGCGATCGTCTGGCAGGACACCCGCACCCAGAAGATCGTCGAGGAGCTCGGCGGCTCCGAGGGCGCCGAGAAGTACAAGGCGAAGGTCGGCCTCCCGCTGGCCACGTACTTCTCCGGCCCGAAAGTCAAGTGGATCCTCGACAACGTCGAGGGGGCACGCGCCAAGGCTGAGGCCGGCGACCTGCTGTTCGGCAACACCGACACCTGGGTGCTGTGGAACATGACGGGTGGCAAGGACGGCGGCGTGCACGTCACCGACGTCACGAACGCCTCGCGCACCATGCTGATGGACCTCGCCACGCTCTCCTGGGACTCCGAGATCGCGGCCGACATGACCATCCCGATGTCCATGCTCCCCGAGATCCGTTCCTCTTCCGAGGTCTACGGCAAGGGCCGCGAGGGCGGCATGGTCCCGGGCGTGCCGATCGCGGGCATCCTCGGCGACCAGCAGGCGGCCACGTTCGGCCAGGCCTGCTTCGAGGTCGGCATGGCGAAGAACACCTACGGCACCGGCAACTTCATGCTCATCAACACCGGTGAGAAGCCGATCGCCTCGGAGAACGGCCTGCTCACCACGGTGTGCTACAAGATCGGCGACAAGCCGGCCGTGTACGCACTCGAGGGCTCGATCGCCGTCACCGGCTCGCTGGTGCAGTGGCTGCGCGACAACCTGGGCATGATCAAGGACGCCCCGGAGATCGAGGAGCTCGCCAAGACGGTCGACGACAACGGCGGCGCGTACTTCGTGCCGGCGTTCTCGGGCCTGTTCGCCCCGTACTGGCGGGCCGGCGCCCGTGGTGCGCTCGTCGGTCTGACCCGGTACGTGAACAAGGGCCACATCGCCCGCGCCACGCTGGAGGCCACGGCCTTCCAGACCCGCGAGGTGCTGGACGCCATGAACGCGGACTCCGGCGTGCACCTCACCGAGCTGAAGGTCGACGGCGGCATGGTCCAGAACGAGCTGCTCATGCAGTTCCAGGCCGACATCCTGGGTGTGACCGTCGTGCGTCCGAAGGTCGCCGAGACCACCGCGCTGGGCGCCGCCTACGCGGCCGGCATCGCAGTCGGCTTCTGGGAGGGCGAGCAGGACGTCATCAACAACTGGGCCGAGGACAAGCGCTGGGAGCCCTCGATGGACGCCGACACGCGGGACAAGCTGTACCGCAACTGGAAGAAGGCCGTCACGAAGACCTTCAACTGGGTCGACTCCGACACCGAGAGCTGATCCTCCTCCTCACGCCGCAACGGCTCCCTCCCCGGCCACGGGGAGGGAGCCCTTGTCGCATCGGGAGATACTTCGTCGATCTGGTCGCGCTGCGCGACCAGATCGACGAAGGAGTTCCGACGGGTCAGCTCCCCATCCCGGCCTCGCGCGCCCGCACGGTCGCCTTGCGCCCAGTCCGAGACCCCCGACGCACTCGCCGAGAGCGCGGTGGTCGCGGAGCGGTCCGGGCTGGACCCGGCGCGGCTCTTCGACGCCCTCGGCGGCGGTTACGCCGGCAGCCGCCTCCTTCACGTCAAGGGGCTTCGATTCGTGGCCCACGACCACCACGCGGCGAGCGCCGCGAAGCTGATGATCAAGGACCCCTCCTTCGCACTGCAGGAGGCGGAGCGCACCGGGACGCCGGCCGACCTCATCCAGCCGCTGCACTCCCTCTTCTGTGATCTCGCCGGCGCGGGGCTGGGAGACCTGGACTCGTCGGTGGTGCAGGCGTACCTGGAATCCCGCCCCGTGGGCTCCAGCGGCTGAGCGGCCCGCACGCCCGATCCGCCTGCCCTAAAGTGGCCTCAAACGATTCAATGCAGAGGAGCCGTCGTGCGCATCGCCGTATTCGCCACCTGCATCGCGGACGCGGTGTTCCCCCAGGCGCCACAGGCCACCGTCAGGCTCCTCGAGCGGCTCGGCCACGACGTGTTCTTCCCGCACGGTCAGGCGTGCTGCGGCCAGATGCACATCAACACCGGCTACCTGGACGCCGCCGTGCCGGTGGTGCGCAACCACGTCAAGGCATTCTCGCCGGTGCTCGACGGCGAGTGGGACGCCATCGTGGTCCCCTCCGGCTCCTGCACCGGATCGATCCGGCACCAGCAAGGGATGGTCGCCCGGCGGATCGGTGACGAGGCCCTGGCTCGGCGCGCGGAGGCCGTCTCGGCACACACGTACGAGCTCTCCGAGCTGCTCGTCGACGTCCTGGGCGTGACCGAAGTCGGCGCCCACTTCCCGCACCGCGTCACCTACCACCCGACGTGCCACAGCCTGCGCATCCTGCGCGTGGGTGATCGTCCGCTGCAGCTCCTGCGCGCCGTCGGCGGCATCGACCTGGTCGAGCTGCCCGACGCGGAGTCCTGCTGCGGCTTCGGCGGCACCTTCGCGATCAAGAACGCGGAGATCTCCACCGCGATGCTCGCGGACAAGATGACGAACGTGAAGTCCACCGGCGCGGAGGTCGTCGCGGCCGGCGACTACTCCTGCCTCATGCACATCGGGGGCGGGCTGTCCCGGATCCGCAGCGGTGTGCGCGCGATGCACCTCGCCGAGATCCTCGCCAGCACGCAGGACGATCCGGTCAACCCCCACACCGATCCGGTCAACCCCCACACCGATCCGGTCAACCCCCACACCGCCACCGTCACCGACGAGGTGAGCTGAGTGAGCACGTACCTGGGACTTCCGCGCCGCCGGAGCGAGCTGGGTCCCGACGGCGGAGGGGACGCCGTCGGCCGTCCGAGCGATCCACTTCGCTGGGGACCGTCGTTCCCCGACGCCGCCCGCACGGCCCTGAGCAACACCCAGCTGCGCCGCAACCTCGCGCACGCCACTGCGACCATCCGCGCCAAGCGGGCCAAGGTGGTGGGCGAGTGCCGGACTGGGAGGAGCTGCGCGACGCGGGCAGCGCCATCAAGGGGCAGGTGATGGCGAACCTGCCGGAGCTGCTCGTGCAGCTGGAGGAGCAGGTCACCGCCCGGGGCGGGGTGGTCCACTGGGCCAACGACGCGGCCGAGGCGAACCGCATCGTCACCGAACTGGTCCAGGCGACCGGCGAGCGCGAGGTGGTCAAGGTCAAGTCGATGGTCACCCAGGAGATCGGCCTGAACGAGGCGCTCGCCGAGGCGGGCATCGACGCGATCGAGACTGATCTGGCGGAGCTCATCGTCCAGCTCGCCGATGACATGCCCTCCCACATCCTGGTGCCGGCGATCCATCGCAACCGCAGCGAGATCCGTGAGATCTTCCTCCAGCGGATGGACGACGCTCCTCCGGACCTCACCGACGTCCCCCGCGAGCTGGCGATGGCCGCGCGCAGCCACCTGCGCCGCAAGTTCCTCTCCGCGAAGGTCGCGATCAGCGGCGCCAACTTCGCCGTCGCGGACACCGGCACGCTGGCCGTGGTGGAGTCCGAGGGCAACGGGCGCATGTGCCTGACGCTGCCGGAGACCCTGATCACCGTGATGGGCATCGAGAAGCTCGTGCCCACGTGGACGGACCTGGAGGTCTTCCTCCAGCTGCTTCCTCGCTCCTCCACCGGTGAGCGGATGAACCCGTACACCTCGATGTGGACCGGCGTGACGCCTGGCGACGGGCCGCAGCAGTTCCACCTCGTGCTCCTCGACAACGGGCGCACCCGAGCCCTCGCGGACGAGGTGGGGCGGGCCGCCCTCCACTGCATCCGGTGCAGCGCGTGCCTGAACGTCTGCCCCGTCTACGAGCGGGTCGGCGGACACGCCTACGGCTCGGTCTACCCGGGCCCGATCGGGGCGATCCTCACACCGCAGCTGACCGGCCGCTCCGGCGCCCACGACCCGAACAGCTCCCTGCCGTACGCCTCCACCCTGTGCGGCGCCTGCTTCGACGCGTGCCCGGTGAAGATCGACATCCCGACCCTCCTCGTGCACCTGCGCGGCCGTGAGGTCGACGCCCAGCGGGAGGACGGCCCGACGGCGTGGGGGGCCGCGATGGGGGCCGCCTCCTTCGTGATGGCTAGCTCGACCCGGTTCTCCGTGGCGGAGCGGGCGCTGACCCTCGGCCGGGTCCTGGCGAACAGGCGTGGCACCATCTCCACGCTGCCGTTCCCGGGCTCCCTGTGGACGAACGCGCGCGACCTGCCCGTGCCGCCGAAGGAGTCGTTCCGCCGCTGGTGGACCCGCACGCACGAGGGCGACGGCTCCTCATGAACGCACGCGAGGAGATCCTCGCCCGGGTGCGGACCGCGCTCGGCGACGGGCCGAGCGAGGACGTCGTCCCACCCCGCGGGTACCGCAGCACGGGTTCCCACGCCCCCGGCTCGGACGAGGCCCTCGACCTGCTGGTGGACCGCCTCGAGGACTACCGCGCCGTCGTCGAGGCCGTGTCGTCCGCGGACCTGCCGTCCGCGATCGCACGCGTCCTCGCCGAGTCGGGCAGCGTCGTCGTGCCCGACGGCGTCCCACCGGAATGGGTGGATGCGCTCACCTCCGTGGGGCTCGAGGTGCGGACGGACCGCCCGGGTGCCCCGCTCGCGACGGGTGATCTCGCGACGGGTGATCTCGACACGGTGGGGGCCGTGCTCACGGCCTGCCGGGTCGCCATCGCCGAGACCGGCACGATCGTCCTCGACGCCGGTGCGGACCAGGGGCGCCGGGTCATCACGCTCGTGCCGGACCGTCACGTCTGCGTGGTGCGGCGCGACCAGGTGGTCGAGAGCGTCCCGGAGGCGATCGCGATCCTTCAGGCAACCCGGCCACAGACGTGGATCTCGGGTCCGAGTGCGACGAGCGACATCGAGCTCTCCCGGGTGGAGGGCGTCCACGGCCCACGCACCCTGCACGTGCTGATCGTCGCTTGATCTCGCGATGACGGCGGTGCTGGCGGCCCTGGGGACGATGGCCGCGATCGCCGTCATCGGCTGGTTGCTCAGCCGGTTCGGCGTCCTCGGTGAGCATGCGGAGCTGGTGCTGGCCAAGGTCGTCTTCACGATCGCCACGCCGAGCCTGCTGATGGTCACGATCGCGGGCGCGGACCTGCACCTGCTGCTCACCCGGACGGCGCTGACGACGGCATTGACCACGACCGTGGTGGCGGCCGTCGCCGTGCTGGTGCTGCGTCTGGTGCTGCACCGCTCGGCGGCCGACTCCACGGTCGGGGCGCTGTCCGCGTCCTACCTCAACGCAGGGAACCTGGGGCTTCCACTGGCGGTCTACCTCCTCGGCGACGCCGTCGCCGTGGTCCCGACGATGCTGTTCCAGCTCCTCATCCTCGCGCCGGTGGCGTTCACGGTGCTGGACTCACGGGGCGGCGAGGGCGGCAGCCGCTGGGCACCCGTGACCCGGCCGTTGCGCAACCCGATCATCGTCTCGGCCCTGCTGGGGATCGTCTTGGCGCTGCTGCCGTGGTCGCTCCCGGAGGTCGTTTTCGAGCCGTTCCGCCTCATCGGTGCGGCCGCCGCACCGCTGGCGCTGATCACACTCGGGATGTCGCTCGCCGGCGCCCGGGCCGCCTCGAGCCGCGCGCCGCTGCCGGACCTGGCGCTCGTGGTGGTCCTGCGGGCCGTGGTCCACCCGGCGCTCGCGATCCTCATCGGTCAGGCGGTCGGCCTGCACGGCGAGGCGCTCCTCGCCGTCGTGGTGATGGCCTCCCTGCCCACCGCGCAGAACGTGCTCGTCTACGCCGTCCAGTACGGGCACGGGCAGGCGATCGCCCGCGACGCCCAGCTCGCCACCACCGCGCTCTGCCTCCCGGTGATGATCGTCGTCACCGCCTGGCTCCTCTGACCCCAGGCCTGAACCTCCAGCACTCGCGTGCTTGGGGTTCGGGTTCTCGCGTGCTTGGGGTTCGGGTGCTGCGGTCGGCTACCTGCTCATGATGCGGTCGCTCGCCTCTGCGTAGCGCTCGCGCAGTCCCGGCGCCGCCGCCTCCACCGCGTAGACCCTCTCCTTCGAGGTGCCCCACGTCGGGGCCTCCTCCTCACCGGAGAGCACCCAGGCCGCCTGACGGGCCGCGCCGTCGGCGACGTACTCCCCCGGCTGCGGCACGGTCACGGGCAGGCCGAGCACGCTCGGCGCGATGCGCCGGACCGCCTCCGACTGGGCCGCGCCACCGATGAGGACGAGGCGTTCCACCGCCACGCCCTGCTCCCGCAGCGCGTCCAGCCCGTCGGCCAGACCGCACAGCACGCCCTCGACGGCGGCACGCGCCAGGTGCGCCGGCGTCGTGTTCGAGAGCCGCACCCCGTGCAGCGCACCGGTGGCATCGGGCTTGTTCGGCGTGCGCTCGCCCTCGAGGTAGGGGACGAGCACGAGACCCGCGGCGCCCGGCGGCGCGGACAGGGCGAGGTCGGAGAGCTCGGCGCGCGTCACCCCGAGCAGGCGCCCGACGGCGTCGAACACGCGGCTGCCGTTGAGGGTGGCGGCGAGCGGGAGAAACCGGCCGGTGGCGTCGGCGAAGCCGGCGACCAGACCGCTCGGGTCCGCCGTCGGCGTCGTCGACACGGAACTGACCACGCCGGAGGTGCCGATCGAGATCGCCACATCACCGGCCCGCAGGCCGAGACCGAGCGCGGCACCGGCGTTGTCACCGGCCCCGGCGCCGAGAACGAGGTCCCCGATGCTGCGCGCCTGCTCGCTCGGGCCGACCACAGAGGGCACGCCGATGCGGCGCCCGAACGCGCGCTCGAGCACGTCGAAGCGGTAGGAGTCGGCCGACGGCGAGAAGTAGCCGGTGCCGGAGGCGTCGGAGCGGTCGGTGGTGAGCCGGGTGATGCCGCCCGAGCCGGGACCATCGCCGGCCAGCCTCCACGTCAGCCAGTCGTGGGGCAGCCCGACGACGGCGACCCGCTCGGCGTTGTCCGGCTCGTGCTGGGCGAGCCAGCGCAGCTTCGTCACGGTCAGCGAGGCCACCGGCACGGTGCCGATCTGTTCGGCCCAGGCCCGCTCCCCGGACCCCTCGCGACCGTCGCCCAGCTCGGCGATGAGGTCCTCGGCCGCCCGGGCGCTACGCGTGTCGTTCCACAGCAGCGCCGGGCGGACGACCCGGCCGTCCTCGTCCAGGGCGACCATGCCGTGCTGCTGGCCGGCCACCGAGAGTGCTGCGACGTCGTCCAGGCCGCCTGCTGCGGAGATGGCGACCTGGAGTGCGTCCCACCAGGCGTCGGGATCCACCTCGGTGCCGTCCGGGTGTGGCGCGGAACCGAAGCGCTTGAGCGCCCCGGTCTCCGCGTCCCGGATGACGACCTTGCAGGACTGGGTGGAGGAGTCCACCCCGGCCACCAGGGCGTGCGCGGACGTCGTCATGTCCTAGCCGATCAGGTGCTGGATCGCGAGCTGGTTGAGCTGGACGAAGCCGAACTCCCGCTCGCCGGCGGCATCGGCGTCGAAGTCCTCGAAGCTCGCGCGGTCCGCGAGGAGGTCCGCCAGGCTCTCGCCCACGGCCAGGGTCGGCTCGGACAGCTCCAGCACACCGGAGGCGACCATGGCCTCCTGGACCGCCGGATCGGCGCGGTAGGCCGCTGCCTTCTCGGCGAGCATGAGGTACATGTCCATGTTGGCGCGCGCTGAGTCCCACACGCCCCCGTACCCCTCGGTACGGGAGGGCTTGTAGTCGAAATGACGCGGCCCGGTGTACATCGGGCCGTCGGTGCCCGCGCCGGGGAAGCCGTTCTCGAGCAGGTCGACGGTGAAGAACGCAGAGAGCAGGTCGCCGTGGCCGAAGACGAGGTCCTGGTCGTACTTGATGGAGCGCTGACCGTTGAGGTCGATGTGGAAGAGCTTCCCGGACCACAGCGCCTGCGCGAGGCCGTGCGTGTAGTTGAGGCCGGCCATCTGCTCGTGCCCGGTCTCGGGGTTCAGGCCGACGATGTCGCCGTGCTCGAGCTGGGCGATGAAACCGAGCGCGTGGCCGACGGTGGGCAGGAGGATGTCGCCGCGAGGTTCGTTCGGCTTGGGCTCGAGGGCGATGCGCAGGCCGTAGCCCTTGTCCTTGATGTAGCCGGCCACGGAGTCGATGCCCTCGCGGTAGCGGTCCAGCGCGGCGTTGACGTCCTTGACGCCGTCGTACTCGCTGCCCTCGCGACCGCCCCACATGACGAACGTCTCGGCGCCGAGCTCGGCGGCGAGGTCGACGTTGCGCAGGATCTTGCGCAGCGCGAACCGGCGCACCCAGCGGTCGTTGGACGTGAACGCGCCGTCCTTGAACACGGGGTGGGCGAACGTGTTGGTGGTGACCATCTCCACGACCAGGCCGGCGTCGTCGACGGCCTTCTTGAACGTGGTGAGGATCTCCTCACGCGTGGCGTCGTCGGAGCCGAACGGGACGACGTCGTCGTCGTGGAACGTGATGCCCCATGCGCCGAGCTCGGCGAGCTTGGTGGCGTACTCCCACGGGTCGAGCGCCTTGCGGGAGGCGTCACCGAACTGGTCCCGTCCGATCCATCCAACAGTCCAGAGGCCGAACGAGAAACGGTCTTCGGGGGTGGGCTTGCGCACCATTGCGACTCCTCGGTAGACATTTGTTGTTCAGCACAACATAAACGGCGCCGTCCGTTAAGGTCAACCCCATGCAGCCGGGAAGCTCCACGTCGGGTCGCGGTGGCGCGGCGCGGCAGGAGTCGCTGCGCGAGCACAACCTGGGACTCGTGGCACGGACGATCCTCACCTCTGCGGACCGGCCCTCCCGCGCCGACGTCGCGAGCGCCACCGGCCTGACCCGGGCCACCGTCTCCCGGCTCGTCGAGGAGCTCATCGACGCCCGCCTCGTCTCGGAGGGCTCGCCGATGGTGGCCGGCCGTGCGGGGCGCCCCGCGATCCCGCTCACCGCCGCATCGCGCACGATCGCCGGCCTGGGCCTTGAGGTCAACATCGACTACCTCGGCGGCCGCGTCGTCGACCTCACCGGGGACGTGCTCGCGGAGACCGAGGTCGCAGGGAACTTCCGGGCGGCCGAACCCCGGGACGTCCTGGGCCAGCTCGGCGCGCTGGGGCGCAGCCTCGCCCAGGAGGTGACGGCGTCGGGCGTCCGGCTGGCCGGGACCGGCCTGGCCCTGCCCGGACTGGTGGACCAGACCTCCGGCACGCTGCACCGCGCGCCGAACCTGGGCTGGAGCGAGCTGGTGCCCGCGGACCTGCTGGGCGGCGTGCCGGGCGGCGTGCTGGGCGGCGTGCCGGG
>JAENWO010000193.1 GCA_016649925.1 Actinomycetales bacterium | reverse complement strand
GGACTCCTCGACGCCGAGGACCCGGACGACGAGCGCCGGGGCCGCCCGACCGCTGACCTGCTCGACGAGCTGCTCGCCACGGTGCCACCGACCCAGGAGCAGGTGGTGTGCCACGGGGACCTGTGCGCCCCGAACGTCCTCTTCGACGCCGAGACGGGCGCCGTCACGGGCCTGGTCGACCTCGGCCGGCTCGGCTTGGCGGACCGCCACCAGGACCTCGCGCTGGCCGCGCGCAGACTGGGCGACGCTGGACCGAACACGCATCTGGGGGCCCGGGCGGCGGGGGCGTTCCTGCGGGCCTACGGTGGTCCGGTCGACCCCGACCTCCTCGCCTTCTACCAGCTCCTGGACGAGTTCTTCTGATGAGTCCTCTGCCCCGACGCCTCGCGCGAGCCAACAAGCGGCTGCTGAACAAGGTGCTGCGCCACGCCGCACCGCGCCTGCCGGGCTTCGCCCTCCTCACCCACCGCGGCCGCACCTCCGGCCGCGCGTACACGATCCCGGTGAACGTCTTCGAGCGCGACGGGCGGTACGTGTTCGCGCTGACCTACGGTGCGCGCACCGACTGGGTGCGCAACGTCCTCGCCGCGGGCGGGTGCTCCATCGTCACGCGAGGCCGGCGGATCGAGCTCACGGACCCGCGCTTGGAGGGCGATCCCGCCAGGTTGTGGGCGCCCCCGGTGGTGCGTCAGATCCTCGGCGTGGTCCACGCCGACGAGACGCTGGTCCTCGTCCCGCGTTGAGCCGGGCCGACGCGTACGATGAGCGACCGTGCCAGATATCGCTGATACCGCGAAGCGGATCCTCGTCGGCCGGCCGGTCCGCAGCGACCGGCTGGGACACACCCTCCTGCCGAAGCGGATCGCTCTGCCGGTCTTCGCCTCCGACGCACTCTCGTCCGTGGCGTACGCGCCCGACGAGATCCTGCTGACGCTCTCGATCGCCGGCCTCACGTCGTACGCCATCTCGCCCTGGGTGGGGCTCGCCGTCGTCGTCGTCATGCTGACCGTGGTGACGTCCTACCGGCAGACGGTGCACGCCTACCCCTCCGGGGGCGGCGACTACGAGGTGGTGACGACGAACCTGGGCGCCAAGGCCGGCATCACCGTGGCGAGCGCGCTGCTCGTCGACTACGTGCTCACGGTGGCGGTGTCGATCTCCTCCGGCGCGCAGTACCTGGCCGCCATCCTGCCGGCCGCGCGGGGTCACGAGGCAATCTTCGCGGTGGGGATGCTCGTGCTGATCGCCCTCCTCAACCTGCGGGGCGTGCGCGAGTCCGGCACCGGCTTCGCGATCCCTGTCTACATCTTCATGTTCTCGATGGGCGCGATGGCGATCGTCGGCTTCGTCCAGTGGGCCACCGGGAACATCGGCATGGCCGCGAGCGCCCAGTTCGAACTGCTCCCCGAGTCCGGGTTCGAGCAGGGTCTCAACGGGATCGCCGGAGCGTTCCTCATCCTGCGAGCGTTCTCCTCCGGCGCGGCGGCACTGACCGGCGTGGAGGCCATCAGCAACGGCGTGCCCGCGTTCAAGCCCCCGAAGTCCCGCAACGCGGCGACGACGCTCCTGCTGCTCGGACTCATCGGCTCCACCATGATCATCACGGTCCTGGGCCTCGCTCGGGCCACCGGGGTGCAATTCGTGGAGGACCCCGAGATCCAGCTCCGGCTGAACGGTGCGCCGCTGCCCCACGGGTATGAGCAGGACCCCGTGATCGGGCAGATCGCCGAGGTGGTGTTCTCGGCGTTCCCTCCGATGTTCTACCTGGTCACGACGGCGACCGGTCTCATCCTTCTCCTCGCGGCCAACACGGCGTTCAACGGCTTCCCGGTCCTCGCCTCCATCCTCGGCAAGGACGGCTACCTCCCGCGGCAGCTGCACACGCGCGGCGACCGGCTCGCGTACTCGAACGGCATCGTGATCCTGGCGCTGGCGGCGATCGTCCTCATCATCGTCTTCGACGCCGAGGTCACCCGCCTCATCCAGCTCTACATCGTCGGGGTGTTCGTCTCGTTCACGCTCAGCCAGCTCGGCATGGTGCGGCACTGGAACGAACGGCTCCGCACGGTGGTCCAGGCCCGTGACCGGAACAGGATGATCCGGTCCCGCGCGATCAACGCGTTCGGGTTCGTGCTGACCTCGGTGGTGCTCGTCGTCGTGCTCATCACGAAGATGCTGCAGGGCGCGTGGATCGCTCTGGCGTTCATGGTGATCCTCTTCGTCCTGATGCGGGGTATCCGCAACCACTACGACTCGGTGGCCGAGGAGCTCACCATCGAGGACGTGAGCGAGGCCCGGGCCCTGCCCTCGCGCGTGCACGCGATCGTGCTCGTCTCCCGCGTGCACAAGCCGACGATGCGGGCGCTCGCCTACGCCCGCGCCACCCGTCCGTCCACCCTCCAGGCGATCACGGTGGCGGTCGACCCCGAGGACATCGAGCGGATCCGCAAGGACTGGGACGCGATGGGCGTGCCCCTGCCGCTGACGGTGCTCAACTCCCCGTTCCGGGAGATCACCCGTCCGATCCTCGAGTACGTGAAGTCGATCCGGCGCGAGTCCCCTCGTGACCTCGTGGTGGTCTACGTGCCCGAGTACGTGGTGGGTCACTGGTGGGAGCAGCTGCTGCACAACCAGAGCGCCCTGCGCCTGAAGTCCCGCCTGCTCTTCACGCCCGGTGTGGTGATGGCCTCCGTGCCGTGGCAGCTCGACTCCTCCCGACCGGCCGACTCGGCCACGCTCGCCGACGACGAGGAGACCGACCAGCGTCCGGGGGACCTCCCGGGCCCGGGCGCGGTGCGCCGTGGTCAATGAGCCGACGATCGACCTCGAGGTCGGCGCGCCGGTGCACGGTGGACACTGCCTCGCCCGCCACGAGGGCCGGATCGTGTTCGTCCGCCACGCACTGCCCGGTGAGCGGGTGCGCGTCCTCCTGACCGAGGCGGGGGACAAGGGGTACTGGCGCGGTGACGCGGTCGAGGTGCTCGACGCCTCCGCCGACCGGGTGCCCTCCGTGTGGCCGGCCGCGGGCCCGGGGGGAGTCGGTGGTGGTGAGCTCGCCCACGTGCGCCTGCCCGCGCAGCGACTGTGGAAGCGGGACGCGGTGCTCGACGCCCTCCACCGGATCGGCAAGCTCACCGACCACCCGGCGCTCGAGGGCTTCACGGTGGAGGCAGTCCCCGGCGACGACGTCCGCGGCGGACTCGGTACCCGCACCCGGATCGAGCTCGTGGCCGACGGCGAGGGCCGGGCCGGCATGTTCGCCGCCCGCTCCCACGACGTGATCCCCCTGACCTGCATGCCACTGGCGGCGGAGCCGATCCGCGCGGCCGGTCTCTTCGAGCGTTCGTGGCGTCCGGGCAGCCGGCTGCACGCCGTTGCCCCGAGCGACGGCGATGTCCTGGTCCTGGCCGACGGGGACGAAGTGCGCGGGGGTCGACGCAAGGTCCGGGAGCGGGTGACGCTGGAGCGGACGTACGACTACCGCGTGGCCGGGGCGGGCTTCTGGCAGATCCACCTCGGCGCGCCGGAGCTCCTTGCGCGGGCGGCGCTGGCGGCCGCGGCGCTCGAGCCCGGGCAGCGGGTCCTCGACCTCTACTCGGGCGCTGGGCTCTTCACGGCGCCGCTGGCCGACGCCGTGGGGGAGGCCGGCACCGTGCACGCCGTCGAGGGCGATCCCCAGGCGGTGCGCGACGCCCGCCGCAACGCGCACGGCCTGCCCCAGGTGCGCCTGCACGAGGGCCAGGTGGCCCAGGTGCTCGCCGCGGTGCGCCCGGTGGCGGATGTTGTCGTCCTGGACCCGCCCCGTGCGGGGGCGGGCCGACGCGTGATGGAGCAGGTCCTGGCGGGGCGGCCGGACCGCGTCGTCTACGTCGCCTGTGACCCGGCCGCACTGGCCCGGGACATCGCGACGGCGCGCACGATCGGCTACGAGCTGGAGTCCCTTCGCGGTTTCGACCTGTTCCCCCATACCCATCACGTGGAGTGCCTCGCCGTGCTGACCCCTGCCGCCGCCCCGTGAACACCACGACCGACGTCGCCCAGCAGGGCCTGAGCTTCGCCGAGGTCGCCGAACGGGTGGCCGACGGCCGGGTGAACGTCGCACCGGACGCCACGTCGCGCAGCCTGTGGGAGATCGTCCGCGGGAACCTCTTCACGCTGTTCAACGCGATGCTCGGCGTCGCCCTCGTCGTGGTGCTCGCCGTCGGGGCGTGGCGGGACGCCCTCTTCGGGTTCGTGCTGGTGTTCAACACCCTGATCGGCGGGCTGAGCGAGTACCGGGCGAAACGGACGTTGGACCGGCTGGCGATCCTGGACGCCGCCGATGCGAGGGTGGTCCGTGAGGGCGCCCAGCACACGATCGAGATCGCCGAGATCGTCACGGACGACGTCGTCCTGCTCTCTCTCGGTGACCAGGTCCCGGCCGACGGCGAGGTGCTCGTCTCCCGGGGGCTGGAGATCGACGAGTCGATGCTCACCGGCGAGAGCGAGCCCGTCGAGAAGGCGGTCGGCGACGAGGTGCTCTCCGGGTCCGCCGTCGTCGCGGGATCAGCCGTGATGCGGGCGACCCGGGTCGGCACGGCCGGCTACGCCAACAAGCTCACCGCGCAGGCCCGTCGGTTCTCCCTGGTGAACTCGGAGCTGCGCCGGGGCATCAACCGGGTACTCGTGGTCATCTCCTGGATCATCGTCCCGGTCGCCGCACTGCTGTTCTGGAGCCAGATCAGGAACCAGGGCGGGTTCTCCACGGCCTTCGCCGACGGGACGTGGCGCCACGCGGTGGTGTCCGCGGTCGCGGGCGTGGTCGGGATGGTGCCCGAGGGCCTGGTGCTGCTGACGTCACTCAACTTCGCGCTCGCGGCGATAGTCCTGGCCGGGCGCAAGGTCCTCGTCCAGGAGCTGCCCGCCGTCGAGGTCCTCGCTCGCGTGGACGTGCTCTGCGTGGACAAGACGGGGACGATCACGGACGGCACGGTGGTGCTCGACGAGCTCCTCACCCTCGCCCCGGCCGAGGGCGCCCGGGAGGCGCTGGCCACGATCTCGCGTGACCCCGAGGCCACGCCCACCGCGGCGGCGATCGCCGAGGGCCTCGACGGCGTGGCCGACGCCGAGATGCACCTCGAGGTGCCGTTCTCCTCCGCGCGCAAGTGGAGCGGACACCGCACCGACGCCGGCACCTGGGTGTTCGGCGCGCCCGAGGTGGTGCTCGGCTCCCTGCCCGCGGAGGCCTCCCGCGGCGTCCTCGACCGGGTCGCAGCGCTCGCCCACGGGGGCGCGCGGGTGCTCCTGCTCGCTCGCGCGGGCCCGACCCCGCTGGCCTCCGACAGTCCGCTCCCGGCCGACCTCCAGCCCGTACCTGTCTCTTATACACATCTGACG
>JAENWO010000506.1 GCA_016649925.1 Actinomycetales bacterium | reverse complement strand
GGGGGACCCGGCGACCATGCGCCCGGCCGCCGCCCGCCGGCACGTGGCCCTCGTGCCCGCCACCGCGTCGGACCTGCTCTATCTGCCGACCGTCGAGGAGGAGTGCGCCGCCGCGGACGAGGGGGCGAGCCCCGGCACCACGTGGGACCTCCTGGATGGTCTCGCCCCCGGTATCGACGGCGCCACGCATCCGAGGGATCTCTCCGAGGGGCAGCGGCTCGCGCTCGCGGTGGCCATCCAGCTGGCCGGCCGGCCCGACGTGCTGCTGCTGGACGAACCCACCCGCGGGCTGGACTACGTCGCGAAGGGTCACCTGGCGCACCTGCTTCGGGGCCTGCGCGACGAGGGCCGAGCCGTCCTGCTCTCCAGCCACGACGTGGAGTTCGTGGCGGGATGCGCCGACCGGGTCGTCGTCCTGGCCGACGGCGAGGTCGTGGCGGACGCGCCGGCACACGAGGCGCTGGGCGACTCGCCCACGTTCTCGCCCCAGGTGGCGAAGATTCTGCGCCCGCTCGACCTGCTGACGGTCGACGACGTGCGCCACGCGCTCGGGTCCGCGCCCGGGAGCCTCGGGTCCGCGCCCGGGAGTGCCCCGTGAGCCGGGCGGTGGAGGCTCGGACCGGCGGCCGTGTCCCGGGCGGCAGCCGCGCACAGGGCGGTGACGTGACGGCCGTGCCCGTGGGCCGGCGCCTCGCACTGACCCTCGTCCTCGCCTCCGTCCTCGGGGTGCTCGCGTTCACCTGGCCCCTCCTGGTCGACGCCGGAGGCGTGCTCGACGACGACACTTCCGCCCCGCTCGTGCTTGGCCTCGTGCTCGCGACGGGGCTCGGGGTGCTGTTCGTGGGCGTGGGTGACGGGGGCCTCGACGTCAAGGCCGTGGCGATGCTTGGGCTGCTCTCCGCCATCGGCGCCGTCCTGCGGCCGGTGGCGGCGGGGACCGGTGGGATCGAGACGGTGTTCTTCGTCATCGTGCTCGGTGGGCGCGTGTTCGGGCCGGGCTTCGGGTTCGTCCTGGGGTCGACCACACTGTTCGCGTCGGCCCTGCTGACCGGGGGCGTCGGGCCCTGGCTGCCGTTCCAGATGCTCGGCGCGTCGTGGGTGGGGCTCGGGGCGGGGTTGCTGCCCCATCGGGTGCGGGGCGCGGGTGAGCTGATCCTGCTCGCCGGTTACGGCATGCTCGCCTCGCTGCTCTACGGGGCGGTGATGAACCTGTCGTTCTGGCCGTTCCAGCTCGGGGCCGGGACCGGGCTCTCCTTCGTGGCCGGTGACCCGGTGGGGGAGAACCTTCGACGGTTCCTCCTCTTCAGCGTGACGACGTCGCTCGGCTGGGACATCGGGCGGGCGATCACGACGGGGGTCGGTGTCGTTCTGCTCGGCCGGCCGGTGCTGGCCACCCTGCGCCGGTCGGCGGTGCGTGCCGCGTTCGCGCCGGCCGGCGCCGGTCACCGGACCGGCGCCGCGCCGTCGTCCACCCAAGGATCGGGAAGCGACACGCCGCACAACATCCCGTCCGGGTAACGAACCACTACATAGTGTGGTTACATCAAATAGAGACCACTACACATTGTGGTGACAGGCTGTCACGTTGGTTCGTGTCCGGGCTTCGGTGCGAACAGCTGGCGGCAGGCGAAGGAGTGACATGTCGATGACCCCGGCAACGAGTGAGAAGACCGGCTCGGCCCCCACCACCACCCGACGCGGGCTGACGGTGCCGCGCGTGTTCTCCACCGCCGGGAAGCGCCCCTACGACGACGTCGTCTGGGAACGCCGTGACATCGAGCAGACGAACTGGAAGACCGGCGACGTGGTGTTCGCACAGGGCGGTGTGGAGTTCCCCCGGTCCTGGTCGCTGAACGCCGCGACCATCGTCACGACGAAGTACTTCCGCGGCGCGCTCGGCACCGAGCAGCGCGAGACCGGCCTTCGCCAGCTCATCGACCGCGTGGTGAAGAAGTACCGCAGCGCGGGCGAGGAGAGCGGCTACTTCGCGTCCCCTGCCGATGCCGAGATCTTCGAGCACGAGCTCACGTACATGCTTCTCAACCAGGTCTTCTCGTTCAACTCGCCGGTGTGGTTCAACGTCGGAACCGCGAGCCCGCAGCAGGTGAGCGCCTGCTTCATCCTCTCGGTCGACGACTCGATCGACTCGATCCTCAACTGGTACCGCGAAGAGGGGTTCATCTTCAAGGGTGGCTCCGGTGCCGGTGTGAACCT
>JAENWO010000346.1 GCA_016649925.1 Actinomycetales bacterium | reverse complement strand
GTGTGGCCCGCGGCCCGAGGTGTGGCCCGCGGCCCGAGGTGTGGCCCGCGCTCAGGGCAGCAGCAGCACCTTGCCGGTGGTCCCGCGGCCCTCGAGGGCGCGATGGGCGTCGGCGGCCTCCTCGAGCGGGAACGTCGCGCCGATCCGGACCTGGAGCTCTGAGCGCAGCGCGGCGTCGAACACTGCCCCGGCCCGGTAGGTCAGCTCCTTCCGGGTAGCGGTGTAGGGGCCGAGCGAGGGTCTGGTGACGAAGAGCGACCCCGAGCGGTTGAGGCGCTGGAGGTCGAACGGCGGCACCTGCCCGCTCGCGCCACCGAACAGCACGAGCATGCCGCGCTCGCGCACGCTCGCCAGGGTGGCGTCGAACGTGTCCTTGCCGACGCCGTCGTACGCCACGTGCACGCCCCTCCCCCCGGTCAGGGTGCGGACGATCTCGGGCAGCTCGCTCGTCAGGTCGTCGAGCTCGGTGTAGCGGATCACCTCGGAGGCGCCGGCGGCCCGGGAGAGCTGTTCCTTCTCGGCGGTCGAAACGGTGGTGATGACACGGGCGCCGCGCGCGACAGCGAGCTGGGTGAGCAGGAGCCCGACCCCGCCTGCGCCGGCTGTGAGCAGCACGTCCTGACCGGGACGCACATCGAAGACGCCGTCGACGAGCATGTGTGCCGTCATCCCCTGCAACGGCAGGGCGCCGGCGCTCTTCAGGTCCATCGCCTCGGGGACGGGCAGGGCGTCCGTCGCGCGGAGCAGCACCAGCTCGGCGTAGCTGCCGGTGTGGCTGGAGGCCCAGGCCACCCGGTCACCCACGGCGATGTCCTCGACCTCGGTCCCGACGGCGATCACCTCACCCGCGCCCTCGCTGCCCGGCACCAGCGGAAAGGCGCCGTCGTAGATGCCGCCGCGGACGTAGGTGTCGTAGAAGTTGACGCCGATCGCGGCGGTGCGGACCAGCACCTGGCCCGGCTGTGGGCTCGGGCTCTGCCGGTCGGTGAGGGTGAGGACTTCCGGGCCGCCCGGCTGCCGGGCCTCGATCGCGCGCATGTGCCCAACCTATGCCGACCCTGGGATCGACACACCGCCGTCGGGGTGTGGTCCTGGATGCCGGACCCGTACCCCGCCCGCAGCACCTCCGGCTGAGGGTGCGGTTCAGGGCGTCAGCGCGCGGCGGACCCGGGTCTGGCGCCGCCGGACCTCAGGGTGAGCAGGTCGACGCCGGCCCGATCGGCGGGGGCGGTGCGGGATGCCTCGTGATCCATCCCGTCAGAGCGACGAGCCGCTCCGCGATGTCCCGCACGGTGCGGTCGTCCGTGGCTTCCCGGTGCACCCAGGGTGGTGCCGCCTCGTCCAGCTCTCGCGCCCGCCGGATGCTGCGCCCGACGTGCTCGTCGAGGGCTCCGCCGCGCTCGCGGCTCGCGAGCCGGTCCCCGGCTACGTCGTCGGACGCGGTGAGCAGAACGGCGGTGACGCGCGGCTCGTCGCCCAGCGCGGTCGCGAGCTCGTCGGCGTGCACGACGCTGACCGTGTTCGTGTAGATCAGCCGGTGGTACCCCAGGGACCGGTAGCTCGCCCAGATGGCGGCCAGGTTGCGCTCCGCGAGATGGTGCTCCCACGGCGGCGGATACGCGAGGTCCAGCGCGTCGCCCTCGATGACGGCGTGCCGCACGTCGGCGGCGGCGAGGAGGGCGTGCATCTCGAGCGCCACCGCGGTCTTCCCGACGCCCGAACGGCCGCCGATCAGCATCAGCTCGCTGCGGATCATCGCGAGGCCTGCCCACCGACGCCCTGCTGGGCGAGCCAGCGCACCCAGGCCGTCGCCCACTCCGACACCGGCGGGCCGACGTCCTCGGCCAGGCCCAGGCCGTGCCGACCGGTGGGGTAGACGTGCAGCTCGTACGCGACGCCGGCCGCGCCCAGTGCGGCGGCGAGCAGAACGGCGTGGGACACCGGGACAGCGGCGTCGTCGGCGGTGTGCCAGGCGAAGGTCGGCGGGGTGGTGGCATCGACCCGGCGGTCCACGCTCAGCTCCGCGGCGCGGACGTCGTCGACCTCGCCGAGCAGGTTCGTGCGGGAACCGACGTGCGGGTTCTCGACGAGGGAGACCACGGCGTAGCCGAGGCCGAGCAGGTCCGGCCGGCGCAGCATCGCCGGGTCGCTGCCGTCCCGGGAGGCGAGGTGCTCGACCTCTTCCCGTGTCGCGGTGGCTGCGCTCCCGGCCAGGTGCCCGCCCGCGGAGAAACCCAGGAGGGCGATCGGGCCGGTGACGTCCCCGTGGCGGCCCGCGCGCAGGTCGGCGAGCGCGAGCAGCGTCTGGTCCAGCGCGTCGGGGTAGCGGGTGGGGGCCACCGGGTACTCCAGGTGCGCGGCGGGCACGCCGTGCTCGGCGAGCCGGGCGGTGACGGCCGAGCCCTCGTGTTCGGCGCGGCCGACGTACCCACCACCGGGTAGCACCAGGACGAAGCCGGGCGCACCCGCGGCAGCGAGGCCGAGGGCGTGCGGGTCCAGGACGAGCGGGACGCGGTCGAGAGCCATGGTGGGCACCATATGCCGCCGTGCCGGCGCTCCATGCCGCCGTGCCGGCGCTCCATGGCGCGGAGCCGGCGCGCGGCGGGCCCGCGTCAGTGCCCCTCGAACGCCTCGGCCAGCCACCAGGACGGCTCGGAGTCGGCCACCTTCGCATCGATGAGCAGGGGCGTGTCCCGTGGACCCTCCAGCCACTCCAACACCCCGGCGAGGTCCTCGGGCCGGCGCACGCTCACGCCGGTGAAGCCGTAGCCGCGGGCGACCGCCGCGATGTCCACGTCCGGGAAGGAGACGAAGCCGAGGTCGGAGTCGCTGCGGCCGAAGTGGTGCACCTCGGCGCCGTAGGCGGAGTCGTTGTAGACGATGATCACCAGCGGCAGGCCGAGCCGTACGACGGTCTCGAGCTCGGACGCGGCCATCAGGATCCCGCCGTCCCCGGTGCCCAGGACGGGGAGCCGGTCGGGCCACGCCAGCGCGGTGCCGATCGCAGAGCCCAGACCGAGGCCCACGCACTGGAACGCCTGGCTGAAGCACAGGGAGTGCCCGTCGGGCACCTCGAGGAACATGCTCGGGTAGCCGAGGAAGTTGCCGGAGTCCACGGCGACCACGCGATCGCCGTCGAGCATCTCGTCCAGGGCGATCGTCAAGGTGCGCGGGTCGATGCGCTCGGCGGTACCCGCGTCGTCGTAGGGGACGTCGCGCCAGCGGCCCTGCTGTGCGACGGCGGTCCGCACTTCTTCGCTGCGATATCCGCTGGTCGCATGCCCGCGCGCCCGCAGCATCCCGATGACGCGCTCAGCGGTGAGCCTCGAGTCGCCGACCACGCCGAGGTGGACCGGCCGGTGCCGCCCGGGGGCCATCGGGTCGACGTCCACCTGGACCACCGTGGTGTGCTCGCCGATGAGGTTCCCGTGGCGCATCGTCCACATGTTCAGCCCGCAACCGAACGCCACGACGAGGTCCGCGCCGGAGATCAGCTCCGCGGCGACCGGCGTGCTGAACCCACCGGAGACGTCCAGGTCGAAGGGGTCACCGCGGAAGAGCCCGCGGGCGACGGCGGAGGTCGCCAGCAGGGCGCCGGTCACCTCCGCGAGCTCCCGCACCTCCGGGCCGGCGCCGAGCGCGCCACGTCCGGCCACGATCACCGGTCGGGACGCGGACCGGAACAGGT
>JAENWO010000268.1 GCA_016649925.1 Actinomycetales bacterium | reverse complement strand
GCCGTGCTCGATGCCGCCGACGTCCGACCGGAGGCGGCGGAGCGGATCCGTGCGGCGGTCGCCGGGCTGACGATCGTGGCCGTCGAGCTGGGTGCCGCCCCGGAGGCCGTGCGGGTCCCGGCCACGCCGGCCGTGGCATCGGCGGAGGAGGAGCGGCCGGAGGGCACCCTCAAGCGTTGGTGGCGCTGGTTGCGGGGGGCCGAGTGACCGACGGCGCGACGGCGCGCTTCAGCGACCGGGTCGACACCTACGTCCGGGCTCGGCCCGGCTATCCGGCGGAGGTCGGTGAGCTGCTCCGCGACCGGGTCGGGCTCGGGCCCGGCTGCATCGTGGCCGACCTCGGCGCGGGCACCGGCATCTTCACCCGCCTGCTCCTGGCCGCGGGGGCAACCGTGCACGCCGTGGAACCCAACGAGCCGATGCTGGCGCGCCTGGTCGCCGATACCGTCCACGGCTCACTGCGGGCGCACCGTGCCCCCGCCGAGGCCACCGGGCTGCCGACCGCCAGCATCGACCTCGTCACCGCGGCGCAGGCCTTCCACTGGTTCGACCAGGCGGCGGCGGGACGGGAGTTCCGGCGGATCCTGCGGCCCGGCGGCGCGGTCGCCCTGGTCTGGAACGACCGCGCGGCGACCACCCCCTTCCTGCAGGAGTACGAGGCGCTCGTGCGCCGGTGGGCGACGGACTACCCGCGGGTGGACCATCGGCGGATCACCCCGGAGGTGATCGAGGCCTTCTTCGCACCCGGCCGCGTGGAGGTCCACCACGTCGACCACCATCAGAGGCTGGACCGCGAGGGGATCCGGGACCGACTGCTCTCGTCGTCGTACGCGCCGCCGCCGGGCCATCCGGACCACGAGCCGATGCTCGCCGAGCTCACCGCGCTGTTCGACCGGTACGCGGCGGCGGGGACGGTCCGGTTCGCCTACCGCACCGACGTCCACCTCGGGTGGTTCGGATGACGGCGGTGGGAACGAGGACGGTGCGATCGTGGCGGTGCTGACCCTCACCGAGCGCCTCGACGCCCTGCGGCAGGCCCTCGACGAGGGGCGCGACGTCCTCGGTGACGACCTGCGCTCCGACGCCGAGCAAGTGCTATCCCGGGCCGGGGACCGCCTCCGCCTGCCGGAGCACACGGTCGTCGCGCTCGCCGGGCCCACCGGATCGGGCAAGTCCTCCCTGCTCAACGCCATGGCGGGCCACGACGTCGCGGAGGTCGCGGTCACCCGCCCGACGACGAGCGAGGCGCTCGCCATCGTGCGGGGAGACGGGGCGGGGCCCCTGCTGGACTGGCTCGGTGTGCGCCGCCGTCACCACCTCGGGGGCGAGGGCGATGGCCTGGTGGTCCTCGACCTGCCCGACCACGACTCCGTCGCGACCGACCATCGGCTCGAGGCGGAGCGGCTGGTCGCGCTGGTGGACCTGATGGTCTGGGTCGTGGACCCGCAGAAGTACGCCGACGCCGCCGTGCACGAGCAGTACCTGCGCGGCTTGGCCGGCCATCGCGACGTGCTGCTCATCGCGCTCAACCAGGTGGACCGGCTGACGCCGGCCGAGCTGCAGGCGTGCCACCGGGACCTGGAGCGGTTGCTTGCCCAGGACGACCTCGCGGGTGTGCCGGTGCTGGACGTGTCCGCGCGGACCGGCGAGGGGGTCGCCCGGCTCCGCGCAGCGCTGGTGGATGCCGCCCACCGCCGGGTGGCGGCCAAGGCCCGCCTGACCGCCGACGTCTCCGGCGTCGCCGGGCGGGTGCTGGCCCGGGCCCCGCGGCTCGGACGGGTCCGACTCGTGTGCGTCGACGGTCCCGCAGGCTCGGGGAAGACGTCGTTCGCCGGTCGGCTCGCGGATCGACTCGAGGGCGAGACGATCCGCGTGGGAGTGGTGCACCTCGACGACCTGTACGACGGTTGGTCGGGTCTCGAGGGAAGCCTCTGGCCGCGCCTCGCGGCGCAGGTGCTCGAACCGCTGCGGCGCGGCAGGCCCGGGCGCTACCAGCGCTACGACTGGGTCGCGGGTGCGTTTGCCGACTGGGCCGACGTCCCGGTCCCGGACGTCCTCGTGCTCGAGGGCTGCGGTGCTGCGCGACGGGCGTCGGTGCCTGACGCGGTGCTCTCGGTGTGGGTCGGGGCGCCCGCGGGGCTGCGGCTCGCCCGCGGGCTCGAGCGGGACGGCGAGGCGATGCGATGCGAGTGGATCGCGTGGACCGCGCGCGAGGCGGCGCACTTCGGCCGGGAGCGGACGCGCGAGCGGGCGGATGTCCGGCTGGACGCGTACGGCAGGATGACGACGTGAGCGCCGGACCAGGTGACGCAGGGCGCGTGCGCGTCGTGCCTGCGCACGTCTGGTACGCCCGGAGCGCGCCGGTCGTCGCAGCGGACCTTCTCGGGGCCTGGATCACGACGCGGTCGCCGGAGGGTGAGGTGACGATCCGCATCACCGAGGTCGAGGCCTACGGCGGCGCGGACGACCCGGGCTCGCACGCGTTCCACGGTCGTTCAGCGCGCAACGACGCGATGTTCGCCGAACCTGGTCGGTTGTACGTGTATCGGCATCTGGGCCTGCACCACTGCGTCAACATCGTGACGTCGCCGATCGGACACCCCTCGGCGGTGCTCCTGCGCGCGGGGGAGGTCGTCGACGGTGTCGAGCTCGCATGGGCGCGCCGGGCGCGGTTCGGGGTGGTGGACACCGATCGACACCTCGCTCGGGGTCCCGCGCGCCTCGCGGTGGCCTTGGGACTGGACCTGAGCGCCAACCGCGCCGATGTCACCGAAGCCGGGGGAGTCGTCGTCGTGCACCGCCGAGAGAACGCCACGCGCCCGGCGCTCGCCTCGGGTCCGCGCGTGGGCGTCGGTGGCGAGGGGGCCGACGGCGCCCGGTTCCCATGGCGGCTCTGGCTCGTGGGCGAGCCCACGGTGTCACCGTTCCGGCGTGCCTACCGGTCGTCGTCGTCGCGCAGCGGTCCGACCAGCGGGACAACGGGGCAGTGAACCTCGCCGGGCACGGCAGACTGTCCCGAGCAACCTTCGAGGAGACACCTGTGACGCACATCGTCGACGAGCTCGCCTGGCGCGGCCTCGTCGCTCAGACCACCGAACCCGCTGCCCTGAGGGCTTCGCTCGACGTCGGTCCGGTCAGCCTGTACTGCGGCTTCGACCCGACGGCGCCGAGCCTGCACATCGGGAACCTGGTGCAGATCCTCACGGTGCGCCGGCTGCAGCTCGCCGGCCACAAGCCGTATGCGCTCGTGGGCGGTGCGACCGGCCTCATCGGCGACCCGAAGATGACCGGGGAGCGCACGCTCAACGACCCCGAGGTGGTCGCGGGGTGGGTGGACCGGATCCGCCGACAGATCGAGCCGCTCCTCGACTTCGACGGCCCCGCCGGCGCCACCATGGTCAACAACCTCGACTGGACGGCCTCGCTCTCGGCCATCGACTTCCTGCGCGGCGTCGGCAAGCACTACCGCCCGGGCACCATGCTCGCGAAGGACACCGTGGCGCGGCGTCTGAACAGCGAGCAGGGCATCAGCTTCACGGAGTTCAGCTACCAGATCCTGCAGGGCATGGACTTCCTCGAGCTGCACCGCCGGTACGGCGTGAGCCTGCAGACGGGCGGCAACGACCAGTGGGGCAACCTGCTCTCGGGCGTCGAGCTCGTCCGCAAGGTCGAGGGCGTGGGCGTGCACGCGCTCGCGACGCCGCTCATCACGAAGGCCGACGGCACGAAGTTCGGCAAGACCGAGACGGGCACGGTGTGGCTCGATCCCGAGCTGACGAGCCCGTACGCCTTCTACCAGTTCTGGCTCAACGCCGAGGACGACGCCGTCCTGGGACACCTCAAGGTCTTCACCTTCCGCACCCGCGATGAGCTCGACGATCTCGCACAGGCCGTCGCCGAGCGACCCGCGGCCCGGGAGGCTCAACGGACGCTCGCCTACGACGTCACCGCGCTGGTCCACGGCACCGAGGCGGCCGACAAGGTGGTCGCGGCGAGCCAGGCGCTGTTCGGTCGGGGCGATCTCCGCCTCCTCGACGAGTCGACGCTCGGCGCCGCAGTCGCCGAGCTGCCGTCCGCGCCGGCGCGTGCCGGAGACCTGGTGGTCGACGTGCTCGCTGCGACCGGAGTCGTGGCGAGCAAGGCGGCGGCCCGGCGCGCGATCGCTGAGGGCGGCGCATCCGTCAACAACGTCAAGGTCACGGACGAGGACGCGGTCCTGGCAGCGGACGACCTCTTGCACGGCCGGTGGGCTGTGCTGAGGCGCGGCAAGCGCACCCTCGCGGTGGCCGACGTGCGGGCCTGACCTCGCTCGAGGTTCGCCTGCGGCGACCGTCGTCCCAGGTGGGCGGCCGATCCGGGCTGCGCCGAGGCTGTCACCACGGCACGATTTGACGGTCGGGTCCGGCGCTGCGTAGTCTTCACGTTGTCGCCCGGCAGGGAGGAACGGACACCGAGCAGGACCAGAGATGGT
>JAENWO010000256.1 GCA_016649925.1 Actinomycetales bacterium | reverse complement strand
TCGGCGTGGCGGGCGGCGATCTGGACGTCGCGCAGGTCCACGCCGGCGTCGAGCATCGTGGTGTCCGCCCACGACAGCCGACTGCGCCACGGCCACCCCGCACGAAGCCCGCGGCATGAGCGGACAGATCATGCCATGCATCCTCGGTCGCCCGCGCGACTCCAGCGATCGCGAGCGCGCGAGCTGCCTCGATGTCTGCCGGCGAGCGACCCGTGGTGTGAGTGTCAATCCATGCAATCTCAACGAACCGACCGTCGTCGTCGAAGTCGCGGATGTCGACACCCAAGATGAGGTGGCCCGCGGCCGCGAGGGCGTCGAGAACGTCGGCGGCGTCTGCCTGCGGCCAGGCGACCTCACCGTTCGCGAAGGTGCGTGCGGCGCGGCGCAGACCTTCCGGGAGTGGCGACAGGTCCGCAAGGGGGCCGAGTTCGGCATCGAGCCTCTCGCGCCAGTCCTCGTCGGCAAGCTCGGCGCGGACCAAGGCATCCCGCCAGTCCTCGATGGCGAGCCGACGAGCATCGCGAACCCTTGCCAGGTCGCCGCGTGCCCACAGAACAATCGCCGCTTGGACCCGCTCGGAGTCGCTGCTCTCACTGACCAGGCGCGAGACCTCCTGAGCGCTCCCTGGCTCGGGGAAGTCGCGCAGGATGCGCTCTCGAAGTCGCCTTGTCATCCCTGCCATGAGGTCACCTTGCAGGACTGCGATGCCGCCCGAGGGCGTCCCCACCGACGGCAGATCCGGGCGACCGGAGCCGCCCTCACCGCGGCATGACCGGGCGAGCGTAGCCGCCCTCAACGCGGCATGTCCGCGCGCCTTCCGAGCGAAGCAGCTGTCGGCTCGCGACGATGCGGCTCGTGACCTCCGACCAGTGGACGTGCCGGCACTTCTCACTCGCAAGCGCGATCGACGACCGCCCGAGCGACCTTCCGCACCTGCTGCGGCGGCTCGCCGACGAGCTCAACCGGCACCAGATCGGTCCCATGGAGCTGCTCGACGTCACGATCGCCAGCGAGATCACCGAAGACGGGCCTTGGTGGTCGGCCACCGTGTACTGGTCACTCGGTGGGGCGAACACCCGGCGCGGGGACAAGGATGGGTAGGTGAGACCGTGGCTCCTGCTGGATGTCGACGGACCGCTGAACCCGTACGCGGCACCGTGGTTCCGCCAGGGCGTTCCACCCAAGGGTTATGCATTCCATGCGCTGACTCTCCGGAACGGGCGCACCTACCGGGTTGCGCTCAACCCGGAGCACGGGCACCGGCTGCGGTTGCTGGCGGGGCTGTGCGACCTGGCGTGGGCGACGACGTGGCTGGAGGACGCGAACCGCCTCGTTGCGCCACTGATCGGTTTGCCGGACGACCTTCCCGTCGTCCCGTTGGCGCCGCCCGCCGTGCCCTTCCCCGCGTGGGGCTGGAAGACCGGGCAGGTCGCCGAGTGGGTCGGGTCGCGCCCGTTCGTCTGGCTCGACGACGAGATCACGCAGCAGACACGGGACTGGCTCGATGCTCTGCCGCGGCTCGGGCCGCACCTCGACCGCCACGTGCCGCCGCAGGTCGGGCTGACTGACGCGGACTTCGACGCTGTCGAGGCTTTCGCGCGAGCGCGGTAGTACCCGGTCGCGCCGCGACGGGAGTGCGACCCGCGGAGGACGATGGTGCGTCGAAGGGGCGGGATCATGAAGAGGAGCATGGGTGTTGCCGGGACGGTTCTGGCTGGCGTCGCGCTCGTCGCATCTGTTGCCCGCCGCCCACTGAAGGCGCACCTGGCGCAGGGGACGCTTCCTGGGCGATTTGGGAGCTGGCTCAACTCCTCCCTGAACCGACAGCTTCGCCGTCGGCCAGGGCGCGGGTCTTCTCCACCGGGCAGGGCCGCAAGACCGATGCCACCGATGCCCACTCCATCGCCCTGGTCGCGTTGCGCACCCCGAACCTGCGGGTCGTGCAGGTCGACGGTGAGCACGTCGCCTTGCGGTTGCTGGCCGACCGCCGCGACGAGCTCGGAGTACGACGCACCCAAGTGGTCAACCGGATCCACCGTCTGCTGCTCGAGCTGATGCCGGGCGGGGCCAAGGCGTTCTTGTCAGCGCCGCAGGCCAGAGCGCTGCTGGCCACCGTGCGGCCCAGGGACCTGGCTGCCAAGACCAGGCGGACGCTGGCCAAGGAGATGATCGACGAGCTGGGCACGGTCGATCGGAAGATCAAGGCGCTGAACACCGAGATCAAGGCCCTGGTCCTCGCGTCAGGCTCGGGCCTGATGGATCTGCAGGGCATCGGCCCGTCCACCGCGGCGCGGCTGATCGGGGACGTCGGCGACATCGCCCGCTTCCCGACCAAGGGCCACTTCGCGTCCTGGAACGGCACCGCACCCATCGATGCCTCCAGCGGCGACAACAACCGCCACCGCCTGTCTCGGTCGGGCAATCGGCGCCTGAACCGGGTCCTGCACATCATGGCGATCGTCCAGCTGCGCAACGACACCGAAGGGCGCCGCTACTACGACCGCAAGAAGGCGGCCGGGAAGTCGTCCATGGAGGCCCTGCGATGCCTCAAACGCAGGTTGTCCGACGTCGTCTACCGCCAGATGGTCGCCGACGCCGAGCGCCGACCCACAACCCTCGAGCCGCCCGCCGAACTCATGACCGACTCCATCGAAGTGACCATGAAGACGGGCCCGGGAGGACACGTGGGGGCGACTACTGACTCCAGCGCGGCCGGCTCATACCCCGATGCCAGCCCTTCGGAACAGTCACTTCCCGGACCCGTCACCACCATCGTCGCCACCCGCCCACGCACCCGCAAGACCCCACTCTTGACATAGAAGGGAGCCACGAGGGGAACGCTATGCCGCCCGTGCTGCTCAGCGGCATGAGCGGATGTTCGTCGAAGCCGACACCGGAGCGGAAGACTCACGTCACACGCGGCGATAAGACGCGAGTTACCGCCGCCTGAGTAGCGTGGGCCACGGCGGCGTTGCCTCGCTCACCGCGAAGCCAATCTGATCATCTGCGTCGCCAGGGCGTGCACCTCGCTGGCCTTGTACACAATGCCCAAATCGATCAGGTCATAGACGAATGGCACACCGCCGCCAGCGTCTGTCTGAAGAACCGGCACCTGGCGTTGGTGAACAGCGGCCACTACTCCTAAGAAGACCGGTGGCCGAGGTGCCCCGCCGATAACAATGTTGCCGCGCTTGTCGGGCGCGGATGGTCTAGGGACGAGGAAGACGGGACTGCCGCTGGAACCGGGAAAGACGGAGGCGTCGATCAGGAACGTCGGCTTGCCCTCGTAGTCAACGTTCAGGGCAGTCGCTGCGTGTCCTTGTCGGACGATCGGCAGCAGTGAAACGGAGTCATATAGACCGTTCGGATATCCGATGAAGGTGACGGGCTCGATGGGCTCGAAGTCCTCAAGCGTCTGCTGCGTCGCGCACATCCCGGTCGCCACGGAACGGAAGAACGCAGGGGTGCCGTCGTTGGCAAGCTCTTGGAGTGCCCCGCCAACGCCGATCATGGCGACGTCGATCTCGGGGTCCGGATGGCCTACGAACTGGGTCGGCGGGGTCGAAATCGCCCGCTCCTGGCCCAGGATGGGCTGACCATCAAGGGTGCCAGCCAGGAAGTGCATGGTTACGAGTTCGGCCCCCTCGACCACATGCTTGTTCGTCACGACGAGGAGTGCAGCCCCCCCGTCAGGAAGGTCTTCGGCAAGGACGAATCCCGTACCGCTTCCGGCTCGTCCGTCTGCAGTCGATGTGGTGATGCGCACGGTCACGAACAGAAGCTGTTCGATGAGCGTTTGTACCTGCACGATCAATCCTTACGGTCGAAACAGACTTTCCTAGTAGCCGTCCCCAGGGCTTCGGTTCGTGCAACAGAGCCTATGCGCATGCCCTCACAGGTTCACTCACTGGACTTCGCTCGCTGGCTCGCAGGTTATCGCCGGTGCGCGGCGCGCGGCGCGAGGGGGCCCGAGGGTGGCGGGAGTCGCGCCCGCTTATCGACATGATAGTTCCGACCACGTGGAGAACGGCCGCGTCCAAATGGGCGGAATGAGCGCACGCTCATCGGCTACTTGTTCCATTGACCTCAGGACTGGTGCCTGGCGAGGCTCGGTCCAGGCGCCCGGGCTGTCGCTCTCACATCGGCTGCCCACGATTCGTCGTGTGGCTCTCTCATGGCCTGCGCAACCCGGGTGCCGCCAGGGCGGGGAGAGGCTCAAGAGGGGTGTGCTCAGCTCGAAGTAGCGGTGCCCTCCCAGCTCGACAACCCACAGGTTCGAGCGGGAGGGGACGGGCATGGCGCAGTCAGGACGCGTGGTCATTGGGATGGACCCGCACAAGCGTTCGGTGACGATCGAGGTGATGGCCGACGACGAGACGGTGCTGGGTGGTGGCCGGTTCGCCACCGACCCGGACGGCTTCAAGGCGCTTGGGGAGTACGTGCGCGCGTGGCCGGAGCGGGTCTGGGCGATCGAGGGATGCAACGGGATCGGCCGGCACGTCGCCCTGCGGCTGCTCGGCCAGAGCCAGGACGTGCTTGACGTGCCGCCGAAGCTGTCCGCGCGGGCGCGGGTGTTCGCCAC
>JAENWO010000229.1 GCA_016649925.1 Actinomycetales bacterium | reverse complement strand
TCATCGAGAGCTGAGTTCATGGGTCGACCCTAGGCACTCCGGTTCCTCGGAACGGCACCCGCAAAGGGGTGGACAACTCGCCCGCGCGCTGGACCTCGCTGCGCATCCGCTCCTCCTGCTCGCGCAGCTCGGGCGTGAAGGCGTCACCGAAGGCCTCCGGCTCGAAGTCCTCCGGCTCGAAGGCCTCCGGCTCGAAGACCTGGCGGACCTCAACCACGGACGGCGCGTCCTCCTGCGGCCAGCACCGCACCCACTCCAGCGCCTCGTCCAGGGACGACGCCTGGATCATCGTGAAACCGGCGATGAGCTCCATGGTCTCGGTGAACGGTCCGTCGGTGTCGGTCGCCCTCCCGTCGGCGATGCTCACCCGGGTGCCCTTCGACGTGGGGTGCAATCCGTCGGCGGCGAGCAGCACGCCGGCCTTGACGAGCTCCTCGTTGGACCTGCCCATCGCGGTGAGCTCCTCCCCGGTCGGCATGATGCCGGCCTCGGTGCTCTCGTCCGCCTTGCGGATCAGCTGAACTTCGTCGGTCCATCTCCTTGTCCTCGTGGAGGCCGGGCCGTGGGCTCGGCTCTACCCTTGCGTCGAACGGGTGCCCTCCGGATCGACATCTCGCCGGCACGTGTTCCTCGGATGCCCACTCGGCCACTCCTGCGGGACCTATCGTGTCGTCGTGAGCTCCGCAGCGGAAGGTACCCGCGAGATCCCCTGGCAGCTGACCACGGCGCCGGGCACCAGCGCCTACGGCATGTACCGTGACCCCGAGGCCGACCCGCCCGCGCTCGTCTGCGTCGTCGGCGCCACCACGCTGCGCTACCACCTGAGCGCGGTCGAGGACCTCCACGCGTGGCTCCTGGGGCAAGGTGACTGGGTGGCCCTCGGTGGGGCCGACGAGAAAAAGGATGCCCCCGCGGGCAGCGTCGAGGCATGGGGTCGCGACGGGTCCAACCCGATTGGCGGCTGGTACGGCCTGCGCAAGGGCTACCGCGGTCGGTTCGGCGTGTACCTGCCTCCCCGGCTGGAGCGGCTTGGCCTCGCCGAGCTCGAGCATCAGCCGCGGAACAACCGAGTCCGCGCCCTCGCAACGTAGCCGGCGGACCGGAAGTGAGGCGGACGGCAGCTCCTGACCTGCCTCCATCGAAGGAGGGCCGCCGTCGGACCGGAGCACCGCCGTCGGACCGGAGCACCGCCGTCGGACCGGAGGCCCCTCAGGCCGAGGCGACGGCGTCCACCTCGGCCAGGTAGCCGGCCCGGAGGTGCTCCGGCAACCACGAGATCTCGAACGCGTTCCGCACCAGCCGGAGCACTTGGTCCCTCGTCAGGGGGGCTTCCGCGGCGAGCTGCTGGAGGTTCTCGGTGAGGTACCCACCGAAGTAGGCGGGGTCGTCGGAGTTGATGCTCACCTTGACGCCGGCCTCGAGCAGCCCCGTGATCTCGGGCGCCTTCATGCCACCGGTCACCCATCCGTTGGAGATCGGGCAACAGGTCAGGCCCAGATCCCGGTCCAGGATCGCGCGCACCAGCGCTGGGTCCTCGAACGCGTTGGAGCCGTGGTCGATGCGGTCGACGCCGATGTCCTCGATCACCTGGCGGAGGTTTTCGGGGGTCTTCTCCTGGTCGATGTCGCAGTGCATCGTGAGGAAGTAGCCCTCCCGTCGCGCCCGAGCGAACACCGCGGCGAACTTCTCGGGCGGGTTCCCGCGCTCGTCGGAGTCCAGACCCACGCCGAGGATCCAGTCCTTGTACGGCAGGGACTCCATCAAGGTGCTCATGGCGTGCTCGGCGGAGAAGTCGCGCAGGAAGCAGAGAATCAGCTCGGCGTGGACGTCGAGGTCGCGGCGTGCCTCCACGATCGCCCGCCGGAGACCGCCCATCACGGTGGAGAACGGCACCCCCCGGCTGGTGTGTGCCTGCGGGTCGAAGAAGATCTCGGCATGCCGAACGTTCTGGGACGCAGCCTTGCGCAGGTAGGCCGTCGCGAGGTCGTGGAAGTCGTCGACGGTGACCAGTACCCGCATCGAGTCGTAGTACACGGCGAGGAACGAGGCGAGGGAGTCGAACGTGTAGGACGCCCGCACCTCCTCGGCGCTCGCGTGCTCCAGCTCGATGCCGTTGCGCTGGGCGAGAGCGAACGTCAGCTCCGGCTCGAGGGTGCCCTCGATATGGACATGCAGCTCGGCCTTGGGGAGGCGGGCGATGAGGTCGTCAAGGGCGGCGTCGCTCACGGAGGACTCCTTCGGGTCGGGGACTGGGCTCACCGTACCGAGGGACGACGGCGGAGGGGGCTTTCCGAGGGACGACGGCGGAGGGAGTCTTCCGAGGCCGCCTCGCCTCGTCGCCCGCTCAGAACGCGGTGAGCGCGGTGAGCGCGGCGCTGACCAGCGCCGGCAACGGGATCGTCCCTTGTGTGAGGGCTGCTCGGGTGTAACGCGAGGCGCGGGTGGTCAGCACGACGGCGGTCCCCAGCATGCAGGCACACGAGAAGACGAGCAGGGCCCAGCCCGGTCCCGTCAGACCCGCCTGCACGAGGCCGGCGCCGAGGACGAGCCAGATTCCAGCCCCGGCTCGTTGACATGACCTCAGTCGATACGCTCAAGGCATGTCTCTCACACGCACGCAGGCCATCGTCACCATCACCGTCCCCGGGCACGATCTCGGCCGGGCCGCGGAGAGCCTCCGGCAGGCCTTGCTTCCTTACCCAGAAGCACGAATCATCGCACTCACACAAAAGACGAACTGGATGGGATCGTTCCTGGGTACGACCGCGCTTCTCGCCGCCATCGACTACACCCCGGCGCCCACAGCGAACTAACACCCGCACTCTGGACTAACCCCAAACGCGCACGAAAGAACTTCAGCCAAGCAGATACCCAGTACACGCGTTCGAAGGAATGTCGGTGGTCGGTCCTAGGGTTTGTCACATGGTCGATCAGAAGACGCCGGAGCAGGATCGAGGGAGTGAAACCTCGTCCCGGGTTACGTCCGCGTCGATCCTCGAGCTGGTGTTCTCGATGTTGCTCAAGGCGTCTTTCGGGCTGGCGCCGGCGAGTCCCGATGACGCCAGCGAGGCGGCGACGCCGCAGGGCGAGATTGCGGACCGGGAGCGGCGGGCTGGGTACGCGGTCACCTTGGCGCCGCCGGATGGGCCGGTGAGGACCGAGTACTGGCTGGTGTCGGGCGAGGTTCCCCAGGCTGAGGAGGAGCGGCCCGAGGCGGAGGAGAAGCGCCTACCCGCCACCGAGCAGGCTGAGGGACGTGCCTCGGACGAGCAGCCTGACGAGGCGGGCGAGTTGGCCGACGCGGCGGAACTCCCCTCCCAGGACGACGCACTCCCCGGGATGGATCGTGTCGAAGCGATCCCAACGTGGGCGGGGTGGTCGTCGCTCGCAGATCGGCTGGAGGCGCACGGGCCCGGCGCTGAGCTGGCCGAGCTGCTCACGAACGCAGAAGCGGCCGAGCTCAACGATGCCGAACTGATCGAAGCCACGGCCGCGTGTGAGCGACTGCAGTCGTGGGCAGCGGCGGAGCAGTCGCGGTTCCTGGCCGAGCTCCTGCGTCGCCGGCAGGGGAGCGCGGCGGACCGGTACCTGGTGGATGAGGTCGGCGCGCGGTTGGCACTCACGCGCTACGGCGCCGAGGCAAAGGTGGGACTGGCCGCATCCCTGGAGGGCGCGCCCGAGGTCCACGACGCTCTCACCAGAGGGGTCATCGATACACGCAAGGCGCAGATCCTCACCGACCAGGTCGCCACCCTGCCCGCGGACCGGGCGCGGGAGGTGCAACGGCGCCTCCTGGAGGACGCGGACACCTTGACCGGCGCGCAGTTGCGAGAGAGATTGCGCACCGCGGTCCTCGCAATCGACGCAAAGCAGGCCGGTGCCCGCCACCACAAGGCCAAGTCCGAGCGTCACGTGGATCTGGTCCCCGCCGACGATGGCATGGCCTGGCTGAGCTTCTACCTCTCGGCCGAGGACGCGACCGGGGCCTACACCGCCCTCGACGTGATGGCCGGTGACCGCACTGCGGGGGAGCCCAGGCACGTGGGGGCCCGACGGGCCGATGCCTTCACCGATCTGATGAACGGCATCCTGAACGGGGGTCACCTGCCGGACGGGCAGTCGCTGCCGCTGAGGCAGGGTTGTCGCCCGCACCTGTTCGTCACGGTCGCGGCCTCGACGCTCAACGGTGAGGACGACCTCCCCGGCCACCTCGCCGGGTATGGGCCGGTCCTGGCGAGCACGGCCCGCCGGATAGCACTACGGGCGAGGCGCCGGGTGATCTACACCGACCCGGCAACCGGGGCCTACCTCGCCGGCGCCGAGACGGTCACCCGAGCACCGACCGCGGCCACGCAGGTCGCCTCACCGCCAACGCCACCACCGCCACCTGATCCTTCGCCGCCGCTGACTCCCGCCGCCGCCTTCACTCGTGCGACCGGGCTGCTGTGCACGGATTCCTACCACCCGTCGTCACAGCTCCGCCGTCTGGTCATGGAACGCGACCGAACCTGCACCTTCCCCGGCTGCCGGGTTCCCGGTTGGCGGTGCCAGGTGGACCACATCGATGCCTTCGATCCGGCCTGTTCCGCCTGGGAGCAGACCGTCGAGACGAACCTGCACCTGCTCTGCCTGCACCACCACCAGATGAAAACCGCCGGCTGGTGGACGGTCCGCCGAGATGCGATCACCGGCATCACCGAGTGGACCTCGCCCACCCGCCACGTCTACAGCTGCCACCCGGACCCGGTTGATCCCACCTTTCATCCACGAGACCTCGAGGGTGCCCTCACCGCTGACACTGCGAGCACCGACATCGCCGGAGAGCAGGAACAGGGAGAGAGTGAAGGCCACGGCGTGGGTGACGGCGGAGCCACCTCGGAGCCAGCACCCCCGGCGTCGCCTGCGGCCACCTCGGAGCCAGCACCCCCGGCGTCGCCTGCGGCCACCTCGGAGCCAGCACCCCCGGCGTCGCCTGCGGCCACCTCGGAG
>JAENWO010000413.1 GCA_016649925.1 Actinomycetales bacterium | reverse complement strand
TCGAGCAGAACCTCGTCCTGGAGGACCTCGACGACTTCCGGCGTGGCCCATTCGTCAGCCGCCGCCGGGTCCGCGAGCACGTGCGTGCGCTGATGGAGCGTTTCGACATCCGCGCGGACCCGCACGACGAGATCCGCAGCCTCTCCGGCGGCAACATCCAGAAGGTGCTGCTGGCCCGGGCGATCGCGCGCAACCCCCGGGCACTGGTGGCGTCCCAGCCCACGCGTGGGCTCGACGTCGGTGCCTGCGAGTACGTCTACTCCCAGCTGCGGGCGCTGCGCGCGGGCGGCGCCGGCGTGCTGCTCGTCTCGGAGGACCTGGACGAGCTGCTCGGCCTCTGCGACCGGATCGTGGTGCTCTACTCCGGCCGGGTGATCGGGGAGATCCCCGCTGCCGACGCCTCCCGGGAGCACCTCGGCTTGCTGATGACGGGGCAGGCAGGATGAGGTTCGTCCGTCGGGCCGTCGAACCGCGCTGGCTCGCCCCCGTGGCCGCGGTCGCTGCCGTCGTCCTCACTCTGCTGCTCACCGCCGGCCCGATCCGCCTGGCCGGGGCGAACCCGCTCGCGTCCTTCGAGCGCTACCTCCTCACCCCGCTCACCACCGCCGCGGGCGTCGGGGAGGTGCTGCTCGCGGCCACGCCGCTGCTGTTCACCGGCCTGGCCGTGGCGATCGCCTTCCGGGTGGGCTACTACAACATCGGCGCCGAGGGGCAGTTCATCGTCGGTGCGATCGCCGCGTCAGTCCCCGGGCTGTACGCACCGGACCTGCCCGCGATCGTGGCGCTGCCGCTCGCGCTCGCCTCCGGCGCGATCGGCGGGACCGCGTGGGCCGTCGTACCCGCCTGGCTCAAGCGCCACGCGCGCATCGACGAGGTCGTCACCACCCTGCTGCTCAACCCCGTCGCGCTGCTGGCACTCCAGGGCCTGCTCACCGGTCCGTGGCGCAACTCGTCGACCGGGTTCTCCGACTCCGACCGGTTCGGCGCGGGGTACGACCTGCCGCGCCTGCTCGACGGCTCCCGGGTGCACCTCGGACTGGTCCTCGCCCTCGCCCTCGTCGCCGTCACCGGCGTGGTGCTCGCGTTCACGCCGCTCGGGCTCCGGCTGCGCGCGGCCGGGCAGGCACCCGAGGCGGCCAGGTTCTCCGGGGTGCGTGTGGGCAGGCTCCGGTGGCGCAGCGCGCTCGTCTCCGGTGCGATCGCCGGTCTGGGCGGGGCGAGTCAGGTGCTCGGTGTCGGGCACCAGCTGACCACGAGTGTCGCGAACGGGTACGGGTACACGGGCGTCGTCGTCGCGACGCTCGGGGCCCTCGCGGCCGGGGGAGTGTTGGCGGTCGCGGTGCTGCTCGGTGACATCACCGTCGGCGCCCAGAACGCCTCGATCGCGCTGCAGCTGCCCTCGCAGATGGGGGCGATCGTCAGCTCGATGCTCCTGCTCGCCGTCGTCTCCCTGCTGGCTGCACGTCACTACCGGCTCGTGCTCGCCCGACGGGGGGTGCGGTGATGGACTTCCCGGTCATCGCCGTCCTCGCCGCGACGCTCACCGTCGCGACCCCGCTCGTGTGGGGCGCTCTCGGTGCGGTCGTCAACGAGCGCGCGGGCATCATGAACCTCGGCATCGAGGGCACGATGTACGCGGGCGCGTTCGTCGGGTTCCTGGTGGCCGCCACCAGTGGGTCGGCGCTCCTCGGGCTGGGCGCCGCCGTCGTCACCGGGATGTTGGCCGGTCTGCTGATGGCGCTGCTCACCGTGACGCTCGGCGTGAACCAGCACGTCGCCGGCATCGGTACGACGCTGCTGCTCACGGCCGGCGCCGACTTCACGAACCGGTTGCTGTACAGCGGGGGCGGTGAGCAGGTCGTCACCGAGAAGTTCGGGCGGCTGTTCCCCGGGTCCGGCCTGTTCGCGCAGTACCCCATGACCTACGTCGCCTTCGGTGTCCTGGCGCCCGCCCTGTGGTGGGTGCTGCGCTCGAGCGGCTTCGGGCTGCGGCTGCACGCCGTCGGGGAGAACCCCGAGGCGGCCGACGCCGCGGGCATCTCGGTCACCCGCACCCGGTACGCCGCCCTCGCCATCGGGGGTGCGCTGATGGCGACCGGCGGGGCGTTCCTCACGCTGTCGCTGCTCGGGTCGTTCACCCTGGACATCGTCAGCGGACGCGGCTGGATCTGCATCGCCCTCGTCATCTTCGGCCGGTGGAAGGTCTGGCCGGTCGTGGCGGGCGCCCTGCTGTTCGGCTTCACGGACGCGCTCCAGCTGCAGCTCGCGATCACCCCGCTGTTCCGCGACGTCCCGAACACCCTGATGATCGCGATCCCCTACCTCGTGGTGATCGCAGCCCTGGCGATCTGGGGCAGGGGGGTGCGGTACCCGGGCGCCTACCTGACCCCCTACCGTCGTGCCTGACCCAAGGAGAGACCCGTGACCCTCACCGACACCGAAAAGCTGGCGTCCGCCGTCGAGCAGGCGAAGGCGGGCCGAGCCGAAGGAGGCATCCCGATCGGCGCGGCGCTCGTCGTCGACGGGGAGGTGATCGCCGTCGGGCGCAACCAGCGGGTGCAACTCGGCAGTGCGATCCACCACGGAGAGACGGACTGCCTGGAGAACGCCGGGCGCCTGCCGGCGAGCGTCTACGCGCGCGCCACGATGGTCACCACGCTCTCGCCGTGCGACATGTGCACCGGGGCGATCCTGCTCTACAAGATCCCGCGCGTGGTGATCGGCGAGAACCGCACGTTCCTCGGGGGCGAGGACCTGCTGCGCTCACGCGGGGTCGACGTCGTCGTGCTCGACGATGCCGACTGCGTGGCGATGATGACGGAGTTCATCGCCGCCGAGCCGACCCTGTGGAACGAGGACATCGGCGAGGAGGATTGAACCCCCGCACGCGAACCTGCCAGGCTCATCCCGAGGCTGACGCAACGCCCCGGTTCTGATGTCAACATTCCACTTGACGACGCGTCATCGGACGGTTCGCTTTTGGTCATCTTCGTAGTGCACACGATCGTGCGACGCCGTCGGGCGCCGACCTGCGCCGGTGGCGCC
>JAENWO010000100.1 GCA_016649925.1 Actinomycetales bacterium | reverse complement strand
GCGCTGGAAGATCAGGAACACGAGCAATGTCGGGGTGAGGATGAGCAAGGATCCGGCGCACAGCAGTGGGATGTCGGTGCCCCACTGCCCTTGGAAGGCGCCCAGGGCTCCGGCCATCGTGCGCTGGGTGGGGTCGTCGACGAGGACGACGGCGAGCAGGAACTGGTTCCAGGTCCACAGGAAGAGCAGGATCGCCAGCGAGGACAGCGCCGGCATCGACAGCGGGACGTGGATCCGCCAGAAGAGCTGCCACAGGTTCGCCCCGTCGATCCGGGCGGCCTCCGAGATATCGTCCGGGATGTTGATGAAGTGCGCCCGCATCCAGAACACGGCGAACGGCATGTACAGGCCGAGGAGCGGCAGGATGATCGCCCACCGGGTGTTCAGGAGCCCGAAGTCCCGCATCTGGTAGTAGAGCGGGATGATGATGCCCTCGAACGGCAGGGTCAGCCCGAGCAGGAACGCGATGAACACGGCCCGGCCCCCCGGTGGGCGAAGTTGTCCCAGAGCGAACCCGGCCAGCGTGGAGATGAGCAGGGCGACCGGGACCACGCCGATCTCGATGAGCACGCTCGACCAAAGAAGCTGACCCATCTCGGCGGCCTTGAACGCGTCGACGAAGTTGCCCCAGTGCGGCGTGTCCGGCCAGGAGAGCCCTGCTGGGTAGGTACCGGACTTGTGCAGCGCGGTCACGAACAGGCTGACGAACGGCATGATCGTGACGATCATGAGGATGATGAGAAGGATCTGGCCGAGCCACCTCTCTCGACGCGAGACGATCACGAGTCACCTTCCCGGTTGAGCCACTGCAACGGCAGGACGACGGCCAGGACGAGCGCCATCAGGGCAACGGCGAGGGCGGAGGCCTGTCCCACCTCGCGCTGGAAGAACGCCAGGTAGTAGATCTCCAGGCCGGGGACCAGAGTGCTGTTGCCCGGGCCGCCCTGGGTGGAGATGTAGACGATGTCGAAGCTCGCCAGGGCGGCGATGACCGTCACCGTGACGCAGACGACGACCTCCTGGCGCAGGCTCGGCAGCGTGATCGAGACGAACTCCCGGAGCGGGCCGGCGCCGTCGATGCGCGCCGCCTCATAGAGGCCGGGATCGATCTTGGTCATGCCGGCGAGCAGCAGGAGCATGCACAGCCCGAACAGGACCCAGGCGCCGATGACACCGACCGCGGGCAGGGCGGTGTCGAAGTCGCCCAGCCAGGCACGTGCGATGCCGTCCAGGCCGATCAACCGGAAGACCTGGTTGACCAGGCCGTTCGTCGACATCTGCCAGCTCCACATGATGCCCGCGGCGACCAGAGGGATGATCTGCGGCAGGAAGAGCACCGTCCGGGCGACGACCGCCAGCCTGCTCGTGGCGAAGCCGCGGATCGTGTTGGCCGTGAACAGGCCGAGGATCACCGGGACGAAGCTGAAGAAGATGATGAGCTCGAAGGCGTTGACGATCGAGCCGGACAACTCGGGATCATGGAACAGCGCCACGTAGTTGGCCAGACCCACCCACGTCGAGGGGGTCACCCCGTCCCAGTCGTAGAACGAGTACTGAACCGTCTGGGCGATGGGTCGTACCACGAAGAGGAAGTACGTCAGTGCCGCCGGGGCCACGAGAGTCAACGCCATCCCGCCCCGGCGCAGGCGCCGCGCCCTGAGGGCGCGGCGCCTGCTCTCCGGGCTACCCAGCACCGGGGAAGTCCCCTCGCGGCGACCCGACGTCTGTGGGGTCAACCGCTGTGCCATCTCTCGCTATCCGCCGATCTCGGTCTCGTACTCGGCCTGGACCGCCGCCAGGAGCCCTGCGGGGTCCTGCTCCCCGGCCATGAGCTTCTGCAGGTTGGGGGTCCAGCCCTTCGCATAGATCGAGCCGGTGGCGTTGGCGATGAAGTCCATCGCACCATTCTGCTCACCGATCGCCGCACCGGCCACCAGAGTCTGCGCCGTCACGGTGTTCGGGTCCACGTCGGGCATGAATGCGTCGGCCGGACCCATCGGGTGCGATCCGCCGATCTGAACGGCGATCGTGCGTGCCTGCTCGTTGGTCGCGACCCAGTCGAGGAAGAACGCGGCGCAGTCGGGGTTCGCAGCGTTGGCGGAGATCCCGTAGGTGAGCGGTGCGGACATCGCACCGAAGGAGCCACCCTCGTCAACCGGAGGCATCAGGAAGAACCCGACGTTGCCCGGCATCTGGGTGTCGAGGTTCCCGGACTCCCAGTCACCGTCGAAGATGAAGACGCTCTCGCCACCGATGAACCTGCTCATCATCATTGCGTAGTCCAGCGAGTTGACGTCCTCGGCGAAGTAGCCGGAGGTGACCCACGACTGCAGGTGCTCAGCGGCCTTGAGGTTCGACGGGGTGTCGATCGTTGCGCCGGGCTGCTGGTAGATCCAGGCGCTGATCTCCGCTGGGTCACCGTAGGACGCCATGAGCGCCTGGAGCGGGAACGCGAAGCCACCGGTGGCGCCGCCGTTGAACTGGGCGACGGGGGTGAGACCCGCATCCTTGGCAGCCTGGAGGTAGCCGTCGAGCTCGGCGAGGGTGGCCGGCGCCTCGGTCATCCCGATCTGAGCGGCGAGCTCCTTGTTGTAGAACACGCCGGTCATGGAGAAGTTCAGGCCCATCGCGTACAGCGGCCCGTCACCACGACGACCTGCGTCATCGACCCGCATCTGCTCGAGCTGCGACGCCGGCCACTGGTCCCAGCCGAAGGCCTCGGCGTAGGAGTCGAGGTTGAGCAGCAGCCCGTCGGTGGCGAGCTCGGACATCTGCGGCAGCCGCATGAGGTCGGGCGGGTCGTCCGCCAGCACACGCGGTGCATTCTGGGTCAGGACGGCGAACTGGTCCTCACGGGTGTCGAACGTGACGTTCGGGAACTGCTTGGTGAACTCCTCGGTCAGGTCCCCGGCCATCGGGAACCCGGTCTCGAAGTACGCCTTCAGGGTGACGGGGTCGGTGCCGCACGAGGGAGCACCCTCCGCGACAGTGGGCTCTGTCGTCGGGTTCGAGCTTGTTTCATCGGGCGTGCTCCCCGGGCTGCTACAGGCGGTCAAGACCGCCAGGGCACCCACGAGCACCGACGCGGCTACGGCCGTACGTAGAGCTGATCCACTAGATCGAGACACCAGTGTCTCCCTTCGTTGAGCGAATCGAACTCGCCGGGCGCCCCTGCCCAGCGGGGTGCTAAATCGGGTTAGCATGGCCAGTCTGGACACGGGGTCAGGAGGGTGTCAAGCCACGGCCGGTCACAATGGGGTCACGCTGGAAGTTCCGCGCCCCCAGCGCGTCCGCTCGCTCTCACGCGGGCACCCGAGGTCGGACGCGGTCGAGAGGGCACAGTCGTTTCGCACTACGATGCGCGCGGGTAGGGAGGCCGAGGTTGGCTCGAAAGAGGGTCACGCTCGCGGACGTCGCACTCGCCTCGGGCGTGTCGTCGACGACTGCCTCCTTGGTGCTGTCCGGACGCGGGGCCGAGCTGCGCATCTCGGAGGCCGCTCAGCAGCGGGTCCGGGAGGTCTCCGAGGCGCTCGGCTACCGGCCCAACATCGTCTCGATCGGGCTACGCAAAGGCTCGAGCCTCGCCTTCGGGTTCGTGTCCGACACCATCGCGACGTCCCAGCTCGCGGGAGACATGATCAAGGGGGCGCTCGAGGCGGCCCACGCCCACGGCTTCATGCTGTTCATCGGTGAGACGGAGGGTGATGCAAAGGTCGAGCGACGGCTGGTGAACGCCATGCTCGACCGGCAGGTCGACGGCATCATCCTCGCCTCGATGTTCACCCAGACGCGGCGGCTGCCCTCCGGCCTGGACCACGTACCGGCCGTCGTCCTCAACGCGCTGCCCCTCGAACCTCATCTGCACATACCCGTGGTCGTGCCCGACGAGCTCGAGGCCGGCAAGGCTGCGGCCCGGCTCCTGCTGGAGGCCGGCCACCGTTCGATCCACCTGGTCGGCGCCGGCCCGGGCCCCGCCGACACCCCACCGGCGACGGTCGCGGGGCGGGAGCGGTTGGCCGGGATCCTCGAGGTTCTCGCCGAGGCCGGTCTCACTCCCGCCAGCGGGCATCTCTGTCCCGACTGGCTCCCCGCCTACGGGTGGGAGGCGACCCGAGCGATCATCGAGTCGGGGGGAGCCGGAGGGGCGATCATCACCTTCAACGACCGACTCGCGTTCGGTGCCTACCAGGCGATCCACGAGGCCGGTCTGTCGGTGCCCGCCGACATGTCGATCATCTCGTTCGACGACTACCCCCTGGCCGACTGGCTCCGGCCGGGTCTGACGACATTCGCCATCCCGCACTACGACCTCGGCCGACGGTCCGTCGAGCTCCTCCTGGAGGCGATCGCGGCCCGCGACGACGGACCCGCCAACCCGGCGATCGTGCACCGCCTCCCCATGCCGTTGCGCACGCGCGGCTCCGTCGGACCCCCGCGCGGGTGACGCGGCACCGTTGTCCCGCAACCCACGAAGGGCCTCTCTGATGACCTCGGACGTCGACCGGCCACGCCTGCACTTCACCGCGCAGACGGGATGGATCAACGACCCGCTCGGTCTGACGTACCACGGTGGCCGGTACCACCTGTTCTTCCAGTACCTCCCGGGCGGGGCGGCCTGGGGCCCCGAGCAGCACTGGGGTCACGCGACCAGCGACGACCTTCTGCACTGGGCAGAAGGTGAGGTCGCCCTGGCCCCGGGCGACGGGGACTACGGCGTGTGGTCGGGCAGCATCGCGGTACCGCCCGTCGGACCGGCGGCGCTGTTCTACACGACGGTGGACGCGCCGGGCGACCAGATCGGCAGGGTGCGGCTTGCCCACCCCACCGATGAGTCGTGGACCTCATGGACGAAGAAGGACGTGGTCGCACAGCTGCCGGACGGAGTGGACGCGACAGCCCTCCGGGATCCGTACGTGTTCCACGACGGCTCGACCTGGCGCATGCTCCTCGGCGGCGGCCTGGCGGACGGGACGGCGGCCGCGCTCTCCTACCGATCGGGCGACCTCGAGGCGTGGACCTACGACGGGCTGTTCGCCAGCCGACACGAGTCCGAGACCGATCCGGTCCGGACCGGCAGCATGTGGGAGTGTCCGCAGGTCTTCCCGCTCGCCGACCGGTGGGTGCTGTCGGTCTCGGTCTGGGATCCTGGCGAGCCGCAGTACCAGGCCTACGCGGTCGGGGACCTGGTGGACGGCCGTTTCGTCGCCGAGGCCTGGGGTCGCCTGACGTACGGCCCGTCCTACTACGCCGGGTCTGCGTTCACCGACGCCCACGGCGCGCGATGCCTCATCTACTGGCTGCGCGGGATCGCCGACCCCGCTGGCGTGTGGACGAGCGCCCACTCCCTGCCGCACACGCTGCGCCTTGACGGCACGCGGGTGATCGCCGCGCCCCACGACGCAGTGGTCGCGGCTCGGACGGACGGCCCGCCGGCGCTCCGCGAGGCGGGGGTCGAGCTGCCCCGTGCCGTCGACCTCGTGTGGACCCTCGAACACCCCGACGCCGTCGCGAGCCTGGTGGTCACCGACGGCGACCGGGTCCCCCTCCGGCTGGAGGCGAAGGAGGGCAAGGTCGTCGTCAGCGTCGGCGAGAGCAGGTGGGACATGCCCATCGGAGGAGCGGACCTCCGCGTCGTGCTGGACGGGCCGGTCGCCGAGGTCTTCACGTCCGGCGGGGTGCTGGCCGTGCCCGCGCCGGGCGGCGCTGAGCTCCGCACGGTGGCGGCGTCGGGACGCGGCACGGTTCTCGGGCACCCGCTGCGCTGAGCGCGCACCCGGCTCGGCCAGCGCGCACCGGGCTCGGCCAGCGCGCACCGGGCTCGGCCAAGGCCTTCCCGGCTCGCCTAGCGCCCGAGCCAGCCACCATCCACGGGCAGGATGATCCCGTGCACGTAGTCGGACGCCGCAGAGGCCAGGAAGACCGTCGCGCCACCGAGGTCTGACGGCTGTCCCCACCGTCCCGCCGGGATGCGCTCCAGGATCGAGCGCGCTCGGATCGGGTCTGCCCTCAGGGCTGCCGTGTTGTCGGTGGCGATGTACCCGGGCGCGATCGCGTTCACGTTGACGCCCTTGGCCGACCACTCGTTCGCGAGCGCCTTCGTGAGTCCCGCGATCGCCGACTTCGCCGCGGTGTATCCGGGCACGGTGATGCCACCCTGGAAGCTCAGCAGGCTCGCCGTGAAGATGACCTTCCCGTGACCACGCTCGAGCATCGGGCGCGCGACCGCCTGGGTGAGCACGAACTGGCTGGACAGGTTCACCTCGAGCACCCGGTCCCAGCTCTCGAGGGGGTGATCGACGGCAGGGGTGCGCTCGATGGTGCCGGCGTTGTTCACCAAGATGTCCGGTGCCTGTGCGGCGATCGCGGCACCGAGCGCGAGCACGGCCGGCCGGTCGGCGAAGTCGACCGCGTACGCCTCGAAGGCGCGCCCGTGGGACGCAACCATCTCGCCCACCGCGCTCCCGGTGGCGGGGAGGGTCGCGCTGACGCCGATGATGTCCGCTCCGGCGAGCGCGAGGGCCTCGGCCATCGCGAAGCCGATACCCCGGCTGGCTCCGGTGACGACCGCGACCTTCCCGGTCAGGTCGAAGGGGCTGCTCACTGGTCCACCATCCTTGGGTCAGCGTTCCTAGATGGGGCGTTGATGCACCCGTGGTGCCACCAGGTCACTGCCCTGCTCGCTTGACACGGTTGATGTCCGGCATGAGATCTGCAGGGCCTGGTGGTTGCCCGGGGCGCGCGGACCGTCGATAGGGCTGAGCGCCGCGGCTGAGTCGTTGACCTGCCACGAGCGCCGATCAGTGAGCGAACCGGCAGCCGCGTCCCGGCACCAGCGACACCACATGAGGGTGCCTCCCCACTGGGACTAGCAGCGAGGAGGCTGACGTGAAGTCTGCCTGCAACACCCTGCCCGACCAACCCCTCAACGACGTGACCGCCGGACTGGACTGGGCCCGTGACGACCACGCGGTCTGCATCGTGGACGGCCGCGGCCGTCAGGTCGCCCGGACCGTCGTCGAGCACACCGACGCCGGCCTGCACGATCTGATCGGGTTCCTGGGCCGCCACGGCGCCGGCGAGGTCGCGATCGAACGACCCGACGGACCCGTCATCGACACCCTCCTGGGCGCCGGCCTGACGGTCGTGGTGATCAGCCCGAACCAGGTCAAGAACCTGCGCGGACGCTACGGCTCGGCGGGCAACAAGGACGACCGGTTCGACGCGTTCGTGCTGGCCGACACCCTGCGCACCGACCGGGCCCGGCTGCGTGCCCTGACCCCCGACCACCCCGCCACGACCGCGCTGCGCCGCGCCTGCCGGGCCCGCAAGGACCTGGTCACCCACCGGGTCGGGCTGGCCAACCAGCTGCGCGCCCACCTGCGCAACGTCCTGCCCGGCGCGGTCAGCCTGTTCGCCGACATCGACTCCGAGATCACCCTGGCGTTCCTGACCCGCTTCGACACCCAGGACCGCGTCGACTGGTTGACCACCAAGCGGCTGGCCGACTGGCTGACCAAGGTCGGATACTCCGGCCGGACCGACCCCGAAGTCCTGCACGCCCGCCTGCGGACCGCCCCACGCGGGATCAGCGGCCCCGACGCCACCACCCAGGCCCACACCACCCACGCCCTGGTCGCCGTCCTGACCAGCCTGGTCGAGCAGATCAAGACCCTGTCCACCCAGATCAGCCACCAGCTCGCCGCCCACCCCGACGGCAACGTCTTCACCAGCCTGCCCCGATCCGGCCGCGTGCGCGCCGCCCGGCTGCTGAGCGAGATCGGCGACTGCCGAGCCCGGTTCCCCACCCCCGAGTCGCTGGCCTGCCTCGCCGGCGCCGCCCCCTCCACCCGACAGTCCGGCAAGCTGCGCGCCGTCGGCTTCCGCTGGTCCTGCGACAAACAACTGCGCGACGCCGTCACCGACTTCGCCGCCGACACCCGACACGCCAACCCCTGGGCCGCCGACCTCTACAACCGAGCCAGAGCCCGCGGCCACGACCACCCCCACGCCGTCCGCATCTTGGCAAAAGCCTGGACGAACATCATCTGGCGCTG
>JAENWO010000263.1 GCA_016649925.1 Actinomycetales bacterium | reverse complement strand
GTCAGCGGTCAGCGGTCGGCGGTCGGCGGTCAGCGGTCGGCGGTCAGCGGTCAGCGGTCAGCGGTCGGCGACGGGCCCGTGCCCCACGGCCCGATACCCTCCCAGAAGCCCCCAGCGGGCCCCACCGCCTCGTCCCGATCGGAGTCTCATGCCCTCGCCCCGCGAATGGATGGAGGGCGCCCGGCTGCGCACGCTGCCGGCCGCCGTCGCCCCGGTGATCGCCGGGACCGGCGCCGCCGCCTACGAGGGCGCCGCCTCTTTCCCGCGTGCGCTGCTCGCCGCGGGCGTGGCCCTCGCCCTCCAGGTCGGAGTGAACTTCGCGAACGACTACTCCGACGGCATCCGGGGCACGGACGAGGTGCGGGTCGGCCCCACCCGCCTGACCGCCTCCGGCGCCGTGGCCCCGCGCACGGTGAAGACGGCCGCGATGGCGGGCTTCGCGGTCGCGGGCGTGTTCGGCCTCGTGCTGTGCGCCCTGGCCGGAACGTGGTGGCTGCTGGCGGTCGGGGCGCTGTGCGTCGTCGCGGCGTGGTTCTACACCGGCGGGAAGAACCCGTACGGCTACCGCGGCCTCGGCGAGGTCGCCGTCTTCGTCTTCTTCGGCCTGGTCGCCACGGTCGGCACGACGTACACCCAGGTCGGGCGCGCGACGTGGCCGGCGCTGCTCGCCGGCGTCGGCATCGGGCTGCTGGCGTGCGCGCTGCTGATGGCGAACAACATCCGCGACATCCCCACCGACGTCGGGGCCGGCAAACGGACCCTGGCCGTTCGGCTCGGGGCCGAGCGGGCGCGCGTGGCGTACGTCGTGCTGCTCGTCGGCGCCCTCGTGGCCGGTCTGGCGTGCGCGGCCTGGACCCCGTGGGCGCTCGTCGTGCTAGTGCTGGCGGCCCCCGTGGTGGTCCTCTCGCGGCGCGTGCTCGGCGGCGCTACCGGGCGGGACCTGATCGCGGTCCTGCGGGACACGGGTCTCCTCGAGCTCGCCTTCGGCCTGTTGCTCGGGGCGGCTCTGCTCGCCTGAACCGAACCCGCCCGAGGGGTGCACGATCGCCTCGACGTCGGCGTCCTCCTGCGCACCCTCGGCCTCGATGGCCTCCTCGATCCGGGTGCGGCGACCACCGGCCCGGCGCTCCAGCGCCAGGGCGGCCGCACGACGGGGGGCATCCAGTGCGATGTAGGACAGACCGGCTCCGACGACGATCGCGACGAGCACGAGGACCCAGCTGCGCAGGCCCAGGAGGTAGAGCACGGCGCCGGCCGCGAGCACCAGTGCGATGCGGAGCACGCCGTAGATGAGGACTGCCATGGTCGCAGCGTAGGCTCAGATGATGAGAAACCTCCTCGCGCTGGCTGTGATCGGCGTCATGACGTACGCGATCATCGACTGTGTGCGGACGGAGGACAACCGTGCGCGGCTGGGGTTGCCGGCGTGGGTCTGGGTGGTGCTGATCCTGCTCCTGCCGGGCGTCGGTGCGGTGGTCTGGCTCGTGGTCTCCCGCATGCAGCCCAGAGGCACCCAGGGTGGAGGCGACTCTTCTTGGTCGCCCTCCCGGGGGCCGAGGCGTCCCCTTGCGCCCGACGACGACCCTGAGTTCCTCGCCGAGCTGGAACGACGGAACCGGCCCACCCCGGCGCCCCGACCCGCGCCCGAGGTGGACCGCGACGACGCACGCAACGACGACGCACGCAACGACGACGTCACGAACTCCGACGACGGCGATCGCCCGCCGGACGCACCGGGCGGTACCGCCCCGGGCCAGCTGCCCCCCGACCGGGCCTAGATGCCCGCGTACGAGTGCTTGCCGCTGAAGAAGACGTTGACCACGTAGAAGTTGGCGAGCACCGCGACGAACCCGACCAAAGCGAAGTAGGCGAACCTCTCCGCAGCCCAGCCGGCGGTCACCCGGGCGTGCAGGTACGCGGCGTAGATGACCCAGACGACGAACGTCCACGTCTCTTTGGGGTCCCAGCCCCATGGGCGACCCCAGGCGTGCTCGGCCCAGATCGCTCCGGCCACGAGCGTGAACGTCCACGTGACGAACCCGATCGCGTTGAGCCGGTACGCCAGTCGCTCGAGGTTCTCCGACGACGGCAGCGACGCCATCAGCCGGCCCACGAACGTCTCCTGCTCGGGCGACGCCCCAACGTCTCGGGCGGCGCGCTCAGCCGGCACCCGGGCACGGTCGTCGAGGACCTCGGCACGGTCGTCGAGGACCTCGGCACGGTCGTCCACCAGCTCGGCGCTCGCGCCACCGGCCCCGACGGCGACCGGGTCCGAGCGCTGAGGCACTCGCGCGTGACGCGCCTTGAGGAGCTGAAGGACCGAGAACATCGCCGAGATCGACAGCACGCCGGTGGACAACGTCGCGACCGAGACGTGGATGAGCAGCCAGTAGCTGTTCAGCGCGGGCTGCACGCCGTCGGCCCGGACGAAGAGGACCGACACCGCGAGGCCGAGCCCGAGCAGGGCGAGCAGCGTGACCAGGACGCCGACGTAGCGGACGTCGCGGCTGGTCTGGATGCCGAGGAAGATCGCCACGGCGAAGAACGTGAACATGAGCGTGAACTCGTACATGTTCGCCCAAGGGGCCCGGCCGGCGGCGAGACCGCGCGTGACGATCCCGACCAGGTGCAGCCCGGCCCCGAGCCACGTCGTGGCCACCGCGATTCCGGCGGCGCGCCGCGGTCGGTCGCGGCCCGTGCCGGTCCCGAGCGCGGAGACGTCCACCGCGAACGCGACCATCGCCACCATGTACGCAGCCATCGCCGCGTACACGAGCGCCGTGCTGAGGTCACCCATCTGGTCGTTCACCGGTCCTCCTTCGTCCGCGGACCCAGGGCGTCGAGGAGCCGCTCCAGCTCCCGGCGCAGCACCGGATCGTCGCCCCGGGCCAGTGCGGCCGCGGTCACCACTGTAGTTCCGTCGCCGCCGTCAGCGAGGCGGGCCCAGACCCGACGGCGTGGGAGGAACAACGATCCGATCAACCCCGCGAACGCGAGCGCCGCGAACAGTCCCATCCAGGGAACGGACGGGTCGCGGCGCAGGTCGAGCGCGACGAACCTCGGGAGGGCGTTGAACGTGATCGAGCCCTGGCCGTCGGGGAGCTCCACCTCCTCGCCCGGCCTCATGATCACCTGGAACGGCTCGGACCGCCCGGCGTCGTCGGTGCCGGTCAGGAGCGTCATGCGCTCGGTGTCCAGCACGTAGAGGTTCTGGGGTACGCCGTCGTCCAGGCCGAGGTCGCCCACGTAGGCGTCCAGCACGATCACCGGGTCGATCGGCTGGGGGTACGCGGAGCCGAGGAAGCGGCCCTGCGAGGACATCACGGCCGTGGGCAGCAGCGTGCCCTTGAAACCGAGCTGCGACTCCCCGCCGTTCGCGTCGGGCACCATGACGACTCCGTTGGAGGTGTAGACGTTGTCCGTGGGCAGGAACGGCACGGGCCCCGAGAACGCGATCTGGCCGGATGCGTCTCGCACGGTCAGGTCTGGTGCGTAGCCGTTCCCGACGAGGTAGACGTTGACCTCGCCGACAGCCAGCGGGTAGTTCACCCGGATCGTATCGGCCCGCTCGGAGCCGTCCGGATCGCTGACGGTGACGTTCGCCGTGAAGTCGCGGGCCTGGGCGTCATCGGTGAACACCGACTCGAAGGAGTCCAGCCGGAACCGGAACGGCTCGAGCGAGTCCTCCGCGAACCAGGCCCCGGAGTCGAACGAGTCGTAGCCGAGCGCCGAGTTGACGAAGCTGTCACCCTCGATCACCAGGGCCTGGCCGCGGTAGTGCACGAGCTGGCCCCATGCGGTGACCGTGAGCAGGCCGACGAGCGCGAGGTGGAACAGGAGGTTGCCGCTCTCCCGGCCGTAGCCGCGCTCCGCGGACACGGTCAGCGTCTCGCTCGTGGCGCCGGACGCCGTCGTGCGTCGCTCGACCGCAGCCCGACGGCGGTACCTGCGCCCGAGGGCGGCCATCAGTGTGTCGCGCACCTGCTTGGGCGGAGCCGCCACGGTGAGCTCGTTTCGCACCGGGAACCGGCTGAAGCTGCGTGGCACCCGGGTGGGCTGCGCTCGCAGCGCCCGCAGGTGCACCCTCGTCCTGGGCACGATGCACCCGATGAGTGAGAGGAACAGCAGCAGGTAGACGGCGGAGAACCACGGGGACGCGTAGACGTCGAAGATCCCGAGGCGTTCGAGCCAGGGGGCGCTGGACGGGTGGTCGGCGTAGTACTGGACCACCCGCTGCGCATCCACGGAACGTTGGGGGAAGAAAGAGCCGGGCAGCGCTACGACGGCGAGGAGCAGCAGCAGGAGCAGGGCCACGCGCATGCTGGTGAGCTGGCGCCAGATCCAGCGCAGCCACCCGAACGGCCCCGGGTGGGGCCCGCGGGGCGTCGCCGCCTCGGCATCCTTGAGGCCCTCGGGGGCGTAGGTCCGCGACATCAGACCACCGTCTCGAAGTTGTCGATGAGTCCCTGGAGCGACTGGGCCCAGGCGCCCCACAGCCCGGTGACCAGGG
>JAENWO010000314.1 GCA_016649925.1 Actinomycetales bacterium | reverse complement strand
GATGTCGGCCCGCGCGCCGGTCTCACCCACGATGTCGGCCCGCGCGCCGGTCTCACCCACGATGTCGGCCCGCGCGCCGGTCTCACCCACGATGTCGGCCCGCGCGCCGGTCTCACCCACGATGTCGGCCCGCGCGCCGGTGTCACCCACCACGACCTGCTCGCCCTCGGTGACCATCGCACCGTCCACGGTGCGCGCGTTGTGCGTGGCCCGCGCCCCGCACCAGCACAGGGCCTGCACCTGAAGCAGCTCCACCCGGTCGGCGAGCTCGATCATCCGGGCCGAACCAGGGAACAACTGCGTGCGGAAGTCCGTCGTGATGCCGAACGCGAAGACATCCACCCCCATCTCGTCGACGAGCCGCGCGAGCTGCTCCACCTGCGTGGCCGTGTAGAACTGGGCCTCGTCGCAGACCAGGTAGTCCACGACGACGCCGTGCGTGCGCCGCTCCACCACCTCCCGCCAGAAGTCGGTGTCGTCGTGGACCTCCACTGCCGCGACCTGCAGCCCCAGCCGCGAGGACAGCACGTTCGTGCCGCCGCGGTCGTCGCGGGTGAAGATCACGCCACGGCGGCCCCGCTGGGCGTGGTTGTGGTCCATCTGCAGCGCGAGCGTGGACTTGCCGCAGTCCATGGTCCCGGAGAAGAACACCAGCTGGGCCACGTCAGGCCTCCACGACGAGGAGGGGGACGGTGGTCTCGGCCGGCGTGAGGGAGCCGTGCATCCCGATCAGCTTGAGCGACGCGGCCGTCTGCGTGCGGGAGTCGTGCACCGCCAGGTCGCCCCGGACCGCGACGACGACGTCCCCGATCACGGTGAGGAAGCGCTCGTCCACCGGGCCGAACAGATCGGCCCGCAGTGCCTCGTCGCGGGACAGCACCCAGGCACGCTCCCCGAGCTCTGCCCGCCACGCGTCCCGCACCGCCCCGGCGCGGCCGGCACGGCAGTACAGGTGGGATGCCCGGGGCTCGCCGGCGACGAGGTCGACGTCCCGGCGGAGCATTTCGTTCTCGGCCACGTCGAGCCGGGCCGGTCCACCGAAGACGGCGGAGGCGTGGGTCGGGACGTCAACCATGCCGTGGTCGGCGGTGACGAGCAACGTGGTGCCGGCGGGCAGGGCGCGGGCCAGCCGCTCAAGCTCGGTGTCGAGCTGCGTCAGCTCCTGGCCCCACTGCGCCGAGCGCCAGCCGTGGTGGTGGCCGGCGCTGTCCAGGTCGCCCCAATACAGGTAGACGAGGTCCACGTCAGGCTCCTCCAGCGCGGACAGGGCTGCGTCCACCCGGTCGCGCAGCGACTCGGCGGCCTGGAACTGAGCACCCCGCAGCGCGGCGAGCGTGAGACCGGAGGCGTCGAAGCGCCACGGGCCCACGCTCACCGCCGTCCGAGCGACATCGCTCATCCGCTCGAACACGGTCCGGCGGGGCTGCCAGTCCTCAGGATCGGCGCCGCCACGCCAGGAGACGAGGTTGAGCAGGGCGCCCAAGGCCGGTTCACGCACCGTGTAACCGAGCATTCCGGTGGCGCCCGCTGCGGCGCCCGTGCCGAGGAACGCCATGTTCGTGGCCGTCGTCGACGGGAAGGCGCAGGTGAGGCGGGTCAGCCGTCCCGAACGGGTCAGGAACGGCGCGAGCTCCGCGCGCTCCATGAGGTTGTGCCAGCCGAGCCCGTCGACCAGCACGACGCACACCTTCCTGGCGGGCGCCAGGTCCAGCAGCCGTGCGGCCGACAGGCTGGACGTCACGGCCTGCGGCTCGGTGGCCTCGATGTCGACGCCGACGGCGCCGGCCGCGGCCCAGAGCACGTGGCCGAGCGTGGGACCGGTGCCCAGGGCGGGGAGGGCGGCTCCGGCCTCCTCGAGGTCCGGCGCCCTCACGCGGGTCGGGCGGCCGTGGCTGCGGACAGCGCGGTGGCGAAGGAGATGGCGGCACGCATCGCGCCGGGCCCCTCGGCCTCGGCGCTGACCCGCACCACGAGGTCGTCGGGGACGGACGTGCCGGTCAACCCGTGGTCGGCATCGCAGTCGGGGTCGGCGCAACCGGCCGGTTCGAGGTCGATCCGCTGCACCGAGCCCCAGTTCAGGGCCAGCGTGAGCTCCGTGCCGCCGGCACCCTGCTCGTAGACGGCCGGGTCCACGACGCCGTGGGTCAGGGCGACGGAACGAATCTGACCGATCGCGACCGCCTCGGTGGTGGCCGCGGCGCTGGGTGGCGCGTCGGGAAGCTCGCTGGGCACGTCGTCGACGTGCGCAACCACCAACCGGGTCGGGGTGAGGACGAGCGCGGTGACGTGACGGCGGACCTCGGCGCGGTCGAACATCGTCTCCGGGTGGACTAGGTGGGAGACGACCTCCTCACCGGCAAGGGCGATCTCGAGGACGTCCGCGACGAGCGAGGGGTAGTACCCGGCCCGCTCGATGTCGGTGCGTAGGTGGCGTAGCTGGTGGGCTCTTGACTGGGGCACGGCTCTAGTCTTCCATCACCCGGGCAGGACGCGTCGGGCGGCGTCCCCCCGCGCCGGGTGTGCGACGTCCACGGTGGCACTCAGCACGGCCACGGCGTCCTGGCCCACCAGCACCGGGTTGAGCACGATCGACGCCACCTCGGCCAGCTCCTCCTTCAGCACGCTCACCCGCGCGATGACGTCCTCGAGCCCCGCGACGTCGAGCACCGGGAGGTCGCGGTGGCCAAGCAGCCGGGGGGACGCCTTCACCGAACGGACCAGCTGCGCGACGTCCACGGTCGTCAGAGGCGGCACCCGGAAGGAGACGTCACCAAGAAGCTCGACTGCGTCACCGGCGAGCCCGAAGCTCACGATCGGCCCGTACAGTTCGTCCTCGACGGCGCGCAGGACGCAGGCCGCGCCGGTCGGTGCCATCGCCTGCACGTCGAACGTCACGTCGTGCCGACCCATCCCCCGCAGCCGGGCGACCATCTGGGCGTGGGCGTCGACGAGCTCCTCGGGCGAGCTGAGCTCCAGCCGCACGCCACCGAGGTCAGCGCGGTGCCGCAGGATCTCGTCGGTGGTCTTCAGTGCCACCGGCCACCCGATCCGCTCCGCGGCCTCGAGCGCATGGTCGAGGTCGATCACTGTGGTGGCGTCCCACACACTCAGTCCGTGCGTCGCCAGCAGCTCGGCCGTACGCTCCCGGCTCAGCCGGTGCGTGGTGCCCGGCGAGATCCCGGCGAGCTCTGAGAGCACGAGGTCCTTGGCACTGCGACGGTCGATCCCGTCCGGGTCCACCGGCTCCCCGCGGTCGCCGGCACGCCACGTCGCGTAGCGGTGGGCCGCGTCGAGGGCGGCGACTGCGCCCTCCATCGTGGCGAAAGCCGGGACCCAGGTGGCCCCGTGGCGCAGCTGCGGGACGAGGCCGTGCAGGCCGAGCAGCTGCGCGAGGGTGGTGCGCCCCGACGCGTGCGCGAGCCGGGCCACCTCGGCGGCGATCGCGTCGGTCTGGTCATCCAGGAACGGTCCGTAGCAGACGATGGCGGCCGCCCAGTCGTCCCGCCCCACCGCGCCGGCGCACGCCGCCGCGTACTCCCCCGCCCCCGCCACCGGGCTCAGCGCGATCGGGTCGCCGGCGGTCCTCAGCCCGCGGGCCCGCAGCAGCTCGGTGAGCACGGCGCCCTGCGTGCCGGAGTTCGTCAGCACGAGCACGCGGTCGCCCGCCGGCAGCGGCTGCTCCGACAGGAGCGTGGCGACGTCGAGCTGCTCAGCGATGGAGTCGACCTGCAGGACCCCGGCCTGGCGCATCAGCTCGTCGAGGGCGCGCCGCGGCGCACGGGTGGGCCGGACCGGGTGCCCGGGCGGGCGTAGCTGACCCGTGCTCCCCACAATCCTCGCGATGACCGGTCGCGACTCGGACAGGTGGCGGGCGACGCGGGAGAACTTGCGGGGGTTGCCGATGGACTCGAGGTTGACGCACGCGACCCGGGTGCGCTCTTCGGTAGTCCAGAACTGCATGGTGTCATTGCCGGAGACGTCCACCCGGTGCCCGGCCGAGAG
>JAENWO010000202.1 GCA_016649925.1 Actinomycetales bacterium | reverse complement strand
GACCCGGACGCGGACCCGGACCCGGACGCGGACCCGGACCCGGACGCGGACCCGGACCCGGACCCGGACGCGGACCCGGACCCGGACGCGAACCCGGACGCGCGGGGATCAGCTTCGGGTTCTCCCCGCCGGTGCCGTCCTCACCCAATTCTCCGACAGCGACCAAGCCGACGGGGACCCCGCCACTTGACCAGGTGCGAGGACCGGGCCGGTGCGAGTCAGTCGCCGCGGTGGGAGATGGCGCTGAGCACGTCGCGGTTGAACCGGGAAATGACGTCGAGCTGGATGCCCTTGGGGCAGGCGGCGGTGCACTCACCGATCTGGGTGCAGCCACCGAACCCCTCGGCGTCGTGCTGCTCGAGCATGTTCAGGGCGCGAGAGTGCCGCTCGGGCTGACCCTGCGGGAGTAGTCCGAGGTGCGTGATCTTGGCCCCCACGAACAGCGCAGCGGAGCCGTTGGGGCAAGCGGCGACGCATGCGCCGCAGCTGATGCAGGTCGCGGCGTCGAACGCGTCGTCGGCGTCGGCCTTGGGGACGGGCACCGCGTGGGCGTCGGGGGCCGCACCGGTGGGGATGCTGATGTACCCGCCGGCCTGGATGATCCGGTCGAATGCGCTCCGGTCGACGATCAGGTCCCGGATCACGGTGAACGGTTCCGCACGCCAGGGCTCGACGTCAATCACGTCGCCGTCGGAGAAGCTGCGCATGTGCAGCTGGCACGTGGTGACCAGCGCCTTCGGCCCGTGGGCCAGCCCGTTGATCACGAGACCGCACGCCCCGCAGATGCCCTCGCGGCAGTCGCTGTCGAATGCGATCGGCTCGTCACCCTCCAGGGTGAGGCGCTCGTTGAGCACGTCGAGCATCTCGAGGAAGGACATGTCCGGCGAGACGTCCTCCACGCGGTAGGTGACCATGCGGCCCCTGGCCCGGGTGTTCTTCTGTCGCCACACCCGCAGGATGATGTTCACTTGTAGCTCCGCTGCTTCAGCTCGATGTCGTGGTACACGAGGTCCTCCTTGTGCAGGACCGGTTGGCCGTCATCACCGCCGAAACCCCAGGCGGCAACGTAGGCGAAGTTCTCGTCGTCACGCAGCGCCTCGCCGTCGTCCGTCTGGCTCTCGGCGCGGAAATGACCACCGCAGGACTCCGCGCGGTGCAGCGCGTCGATGCACATCAGCTCGCCGAGCTCGAAGAAGTCCGCGACCCGGCCCGCACGTTCCAGGGTCTGGTTCAGCTCCTCGTTCTCCCCGGTGACCTTCACGTTGCGCCAGAACTCGGCCCGCAGTTCGCCGATCAGCCCCAGTGCCGTGGTCAGGCCCTCCGCGGTGCGCTCCATGCCGCAGTACTCCCACATGATGTGGCCGAGCTCTTTGTGGAAGGAGTCCACCGTACGCTCGCCGTCGATCGACAGGAACGTCTGGATCCGGTCGCGGACGGCGTCGGCGGCCTCCTGCGCGGCCGGGTGCGAGGCGTCGACGGCCGCGAACGGACCCTCGGCGAGGTAGTCGCTGATCGTGGCGGGCAGGACGAAGTACCCGTCGGCCAGCCCCTGCATCAGGGCACTGGCTCCGAGCCGGTTGGCGCCGTGGTCGGAGAAGTTCGCCTCGCCGATCACGAACAGACCCGGGATGGTGCTCTGCAGGTCGTAGTCGACCCACAGGCCGCCCATCGCGTAGTGCACCGCGGGGTAGATGCGCATCGGCACCTGGTACGGGTCCTCACCGGTGATCTGCTCGTACATCTCGAACAGGTTCCCATACCTGCTCTCGACGGCGGACCGACCCAGTTCGGCGATCGCTTCGTCGAAGTCGAGATACACGCCACGCCCGCCGGGGCCCACGCCACGACCCTCGTCGCAGACGTTCTTCGCGGCACGGGAGGCGACGTCACGCGGGACAAGGTTGCCGAAGGAGGGGTAGCCGCGCTCGAGGTAGTAGTCGCGGTCCTCCTCGGGGATGTCCCGGGGGGAGCGTGCGTCGCCCGCCGCCTTGGGCACCCAGATCCGGCCGTCGTTGCGCAGGGACTCGCTCATCAGGGTCAGCTTGGACTGGTAGTCGCCGCTGACCGGGATGCACGTGGGGTGGATCTGGGTGAAGCACGGGTTGGCGAACAGGGCGCCCTTGCGGTGAGCCCGCCAGGTCGCGGTGACGTTGCAGCCCATCGCGTTCGTGGACAGGTAGAAGAGGTTGCTGTACCCACCGGAGCCGAGCACGACGACGTCGGCCAGGTGGGTCTCGATCTCACCGGTGACCATGTCCCGGACCACGACGCCACGCGCCCGTCCATCGATAACGACCAGATCGAGCATCTCGTGCCGGGTGTAGACCTCGACCGTGCCCGCAGCCACCTGCCGCTCGAGGGCCTGGTAGGCGCCGAGCAGGAGTTGCTGGCCGGTCTGGCCGCGCGCATAGAACGTGCGGGAGACCTGCACACCGCCGAAGGACCTGTTGTCCAGCAGTCCGCCGTACTCGCGCGCGAACGGGACGCCCTGGGCCACGCACTGGTCGATGATCTCCACGCTGACCTGGGCCAGGCGGTAGACGTTGGTCTCCCGGGAGCGGTAGTCCCCGCCCTTGACCGTGTCGTAGAACAGCCGCTCGATGCTGTCGCCGTCGTTGCGGTAGTTCTTCGCGGCGTTGATCCCGCCCTGCGCGGCGATGCTGTGCGCCCGGCGGGGGCTGTCCTGGTAGCCGAAGCTCTTGACGTGGTAGCCGGCCTCACCGAGCGTGGCCGCAGCGGAGCCGCCGGCGAGTCCGGTGCCGATGATGATGACGGACCGCTTCCGGCGGTTGATCGGGTTGACCAGCTTGGCCTCGAACCGACGGGTGTCCCACTTCTCGCTGATGGGGCCGTCCGGTGCCTTGGTGTCGGCGATCGGGTCCCCGACCGTGTAGAACTGGCTGTCGAGAGCGACGTCTTCGTTACCCACTAGCTGACCCATCCGAGAAGAATTGAGAATGGCGGCAGGAGGAAGCCCACCACGATGACGAGAGCGACGACGATCGCCAGGCCGTTCAGCTGCCGACGACGCCGGACACTCGTGTTCGCGCCGAGATTGGCGAACGCGCTCCAGATCCCGTGCCGCAGGTGGAACCCGACGGCTGCCATCGCGATGGTGTAGCTCAGGACGACCCACCAGATCTCGAAGCCGTTGACGACGCGGTCGTACGGACTCGCCGAGGCCCCACCCGGATGGATGGTGTTCCACGTCAGGTGCAGCAGGTGGTAGACGATGAACAGGGCGATGGTCACGCCGCCCCAGCGGAGCGTGAACGACGCGTACGTGCGCTGCGCCCCACGCGGCGCCTGGATGCTCTCGTACCGCTTACGGCCGCGCCCACCTGTCGCGCGCCGGGCGCGGCGCCAGAGGGTGACGGCCGCGTAGGCGTGGACCACCACACTGACGAGCAGCACGACCCGGATGATCCAGAGAGCACCGCCGTAGGGTAGGAACGGCTCGCCCACCGTGCGCAGGTGCTCGGCATAGTTGTTGAAGGCCGCCGAGCCGGAGAAGATCTTGAGGTTGCCGTACATATGCGCCAGCAGGTAGGCCACCATGATCAGACCGCTGACTGCCATGGCAGCCTTGAGGACCACGGTGGAGCGCCGTAGGGGCACGGAACGTCGACGTGCTGTCAGGGAGGGATTCACCACACCCCCTACCGTAATCCCGGAAGAGGACATCGACGTGCACCTGTGCCCGCGTTGCGCCCACGAGCCGCCTCGCGAGCCCCTCGCGGGCCCTCACGCGGCCCTCACGCGGCCCTCACGCGGCCCTCCCCTGGAAGTCCTCGCTGCCGTACACAGCCGAATAGACATCATCATGCTCGACGTCGGCCGTGCGGTCGTCGAGGCGACGGCCGAGCTCCTTGGCGGCGGCCACCGAGAGCGGGGCGCATCTGCCGATCCGGTCGAGGAGGTCCGCCACGACCCCGTCGAGCTCCTCGGTCGGCACCACCGCCCGCACCAGCCCACTGGCCAGCGCCTCGTCCGCGTCGGCCAGCCGTCCGGTCAGCAGCAGCTCGGCCGCTAGCGCGCGGCCCATCGCCGCGCGCAAGCGGGCTGTGGTCGCAGGCGAGACACAGTTGCCCAGGGTCCGGGCAACCGGCGCGCCGAAGCGTGCACCCGGCGTCGCGTAGACCAGGTCGCAGCAGGCGACGACGGCCAGCCCCCCGCCGGCAGCCGGACCGTCGACCAGGGCCACGACCGGGACCGCCAGCGCCCGGACGGCGTCGAGCACGCCCGTGATGCCGTGTTCGTACACGACCCCCTCGGCGCCCGTGGTGATGGCCCGCAGGTCCGCGACGTCGGTACCGGCGGCGAACGCCTCGCCCGCCCCGCGCAGTACCACGAGCCGGACCATCGAGTCTCCGGCCAGGGCGAGGCAATGGTCCCGCAGCTCGGCCTACATCACCGCGGTGAGCGCGTTGCGTCTTGCCGGGTTCTCGAGGGTGAGCGTGGCGAGGGCGCCGGAGCGCGTGAGGACCACGCGCCCCGGCTGCCCGTCGACCGAGGTCATCGCCGATTCCGGGTGCTCACGGCGCCTCACAGGGGCTCACCTGACGCTCTCGTCGAGCTCCCGGCCAAGCACCTCGTACATCCGCCGACGTCCGGCCCTGTCGTTCTCGTTCTCCTGGCGGGCGTACCTGGCCACCTGCTCGGCGTGCTCGAGCGGGACGGCGATGACGCCGTCACCGTCGCCGAGCACGATGTCGCCCTGCTTGATCTGCACCCCGCCGATGCTCACGGGGATCTTGGCCGCCTCGTACTCGACGCGGCCCTGGGTCATCGCCTGATTGCGGAACTGGCCGAAGATCGGCACGCCCTGCGCCCGGCACTCGTCCCGGTCCCGGACCCCGCCCGAGGTGACGATCCCGGCGGCACCCTTGATGTGCCAGTCCAGCGAGTTGTACGACCCGATCTCCCCGACCCCGCAGTCCGGGGACTCGAGCACGACCCGAGGCATCGGCTACAGGTCACTCGGCGGTGCGCTCGATCGTTCCCTGCAGCGCGGTCTCGATGCTGTCCATCGTGGATCCGAACGCGTCCGTGATGTTGATGTCAAACTTGTCGGCGAGCTTGTGCTTCAACTCGGCGTTCACGTCACCGTCGATGGCCCAGGTGCCGGTGTGGGCGAGCAGCAACCGGCCCACCGTTCCGACGTCGGTGGAGAACCCGATCATGATCTCCTCGAGCGACCAGGTGCGGCTGTTGAAACGGTTGCGGACGACAAGGTACTGAG
>JAENWO010000358.1 GCA_016649925.1 Actinomycetales bacterium | reverse complement strand
TCCCAGTGTCCGGCCTGTCCTTGGGGCAGGGTCAAGGTGCGCCGTGGGCTCGCCCCTGGGCGGCGCGCTTAGTTGGCGATGCTTGGCCTGCCCAGTAGCGTGATGGTGTGAGTACCGAATCACCCGACATCGAGGCTCCGGGGCGCGAGTTCCCCGAGCCCGCTCCGCTGCACGGCCACGGACCGGCGCGCATCATCGCGATGTGCAACCAGAAGGGCGGCGTGGGCAAGACCACCACGACGATCAACCTCGGGGCGGCGCTGGCCGAGTACGGCCGCCGGGTGCTGCTCGTCGACTTCGACCCGCAGGGTGCGGCGTCCGCCGGCCTTGGCGTCAGCGCCCACGAGCTGGACGACACGATCTACACCGAGCTGATGAAGCAGCGCCCCGACGTGCGCGACGTCATCCACGAGACCGGCGTCGAGAACCTCCACCTGATCCCCGCGAACATCGACCTGTCCGCCGCCGAGGTGCAGCTCGTCAACGAGGTCGCCCGCGAACAGGCGCTGGCCCGCGTCCTGCGGCCGGTGGCCGACGACTACGACGTCATCCTGATCGACTGCCAGCCGTCCCTCGGGCTGCTGACCGTGAATGCCCTGACCGCGGCGCACGGCGTGATCATCCCGCTCGAGACCGAGTTCTTCGCTCTGCGCGGTGTGGCCCTGCTCGTCGAGACGATCGAGAAGGTGCGTGACCGGCTCAACCCGCGCCTGCACACCGACGGCATCCTCGCCACCATGTACGACTCGCGCACGCTGCACTCCCGCGAGGTGCTCGCCCGGGTTCGTGAGGCGTTCGGCGACACTGTCTTCGAGACGGTTATCGCACGCACCGTGAAGTTCCCGGACGCCTCCGTGGCCACCGAGCCGATCACCACCTACGCACCCACCCACAGCGGGGCGCACGCGTACCGCAGGCTCGCCCGCGAGCTCATCTTCCGTGGCGACGTCGCCTGACCTGACCATCGGAGAGGGGCCCCTCCCCGATGGGACGCCGACCGGTGGGCGCACCACGTTCGAGGTGAGGCTGGAGAACTTCTCCGGTCCGTTCGAGGTCCTGCTCTCGCTCATCGCGAAGCACCAGATGGACGTCACCGAGATCGCGCTCGCGGTGGTGACGGACGAATTCATCACCTTCATCCGCGACCACAAGGACTGGGACCTGTCGCAGGCGAGCGAGTTCCTCGTCATCGCCGCGACGCTGCTGGACCTGAAGGCGGCGCGGCTGCTGCCCCGTGGCGCGGTCGAGGACGCCGAGGACCTTGAGCTGCTCGAGGCCCGCGACCTGCTCTTCGCCCGCCTGCTGCAGTACCGGGCGTTCAAGCAGGTGGCCGCGCACCTGGCCGCCGAGTGGGAGCGGAACGGCCGCTCCTATGCGCGGAACGCGCCGCTCGAGCCACGGTTCGCGGCGCTGCTGCCCGAGCTGGTGATGAAGATCGGGCCCGTGGAGCTCGCCCTCCTGGCCGCCGAGGCGCTCGCACCGAAGCCGGACGCACCCGGCGTCGACCTCTCGCACCTGCACAACCCGGCGATCAGCGTCCGTGAACAGGCCGCCCTGATCGTGGACCGGCTGCGGCGCGGCCGGGCGCTGTCCTTCCGCACCCTGACCGACGACGCCGACGGCCGAGGCGTCGTCGTCGCCCGGTTCCTCGCCCTCCTCGAGCTCTTCCGCGAGGGTGCTGTGACGTTCGACCAGGCCAGTCCTCTGGGTGAGCTCAACGTGCGCTGGACCGGAGCCGACGACGGCGAGATCGCCGTCGAGGACGACTACGAGGACGGGCCGGTGCGGCCCGAGGCCACCGACGACACCGGCACCCAGGCCCCCGTGACCGCTGAGCAGGAGAGCAGATGAGCATCCCCGACGAGGGTTCGCAGACCGGCGACGGCGTCCCGACGGCCAGCGGGACGTCCGCGGCTCCCGAGACCGGCGACGGACACGCGGACGAGACCGTGCCGGAGGACGTCGTGCCGGAGGACGTCGTGCCGGAGGACGTCGTGCCCCCCGGCGGCCTGCCCGCCGCACTCGAGGCGATCCTCATGGTGACCGACTCCCCGGTCTCCGCCGCCCAGCTCGCCACGGTCCTGCGCGTGCCCGAGGACGACGTCGACGCCGCGCTGGAGACCCTGGTTGCGGACTACGGCCACGGCCCACGCCCGCGCGGGTTCGAGCTGCGCGAGGTGGCCGGGGGATGGCGCTTCTACTCCGCGCCGGCCTTCTCCGCCGTCGTCGACGCCTTCGTCCTGGACGGTCAGACGGCGCGGCTCACGCAGGCATCACTGGAGACGCTCGCCGTCATCGCCTACCGTCAGCCGGTCTCCCGCGGGCGGATCGCGGCCATCCGCGGTGTGAACGTGGACTCCGTGGTGCGTACCCTGCTCACGCGAGGTCTGATCGAGGAGGCCGGTCACGACGGCGACGGCGGAGCGGTCCTCTACCGCACGAGTTCCTACTTCCTCGAGCGGCTCGGCCTGCGGTCGCTGGACGACCTCCCGCCCCTCGCCCCCTACCTGCCCGAGATCGACACGCTCGACGATATCGACGGAGCAACCCGATGAACCGACGCTCACCCTCCACCGACGTGCACGACCCGAACGGCGTCCGCCTCCAGAAGATCCTCGCCGGGGCCGGCCTCGGTTCCCGCCGCGCCTGCGAGGAGATCATCACCGCCGGCCGCGTCACGGTCGACGGCGAGCTGACGCGCGAGCTGGGCGTCCGGGTGAACCCCCGCACCGCCGTCATCCACGTGGACGGGCTGCGCGTGCAGCTCGACGCAAGCGTGCTGACGCTCGCGCTGAACAAGCCCGCCGGCGTCGTGTCCTCGATGAACGACGAGGCGGGTCGGCCCGACCTGTCCCAGTACGTCGCCAACCGCGAGGAGCGGCTCTTCCACGTCGGTCGCCTCGACGTCGAGACCGAGGGCCTGCTCCTGCTCTCCAACGACGGCGAGCTGACCCACCGGCTCACGCACCCCTCGTTCGAGGTGCTCAAGACGTACATGGCGACCCTCGAGGGCCGGGTCCCGCGGAGCATCGGGCGCGATCTTGCGGCGGGGGTCGAGCTCGAGGACGGCCTCGCCGTGGTCGACGACTTCAAGGTCCTGGAGACCACGCCGAACGCCTCGCTGATCGAGGTCGTGCTGCACGAGGGTCGCAACCACATCGTCCGCCGCCTCCTCGAGGAGGTCGGCTACCCGGTCACCCGTCTGGTCCGCACCCGGTTCGGCCCGATCCGGCTCGGCGACCTCAAGCCCGGCCGCACCCGCGTCATCGAGGGCAAGGAGCTCGGCCAGCTGATGGCCGAGGTCGGCCTCTAGAGGGGTACGCAGGAGCAGGTCGTGGGACGCGGGCGTAGTCCGGTGGAGACCCAGGCGCCCGACCCGGCCGCCGCAGCAGCGCCGTGCGTTCGCCGGAGTGCTGCGCGAGCTCGGGTGCACCGGGTCGGCGCCGACGTGGCTGCCCGGCGCGCGCACCGCCGGCTGAGGGTGCCTGCGGCTGGTTGGGCTGTGGTGGTCGCCAGTTCCGCCCGCTGGGTGAGGCGGCTGCGGGGTGGGTGAGGCGGCTGCGGGG
>JAENWO010000252.1 GCA_016649925.1 Actinomycetales bacterium | reverse complement strand
GTTACCGAGCAGGGAGGGCACCGCTACTTCGAGCTGAGCAAACCCCTCTTGAGCCTCTCCCCGCCCTGGCGGCGCCCGGGGTGCGCAGGCCATGAGAGAGCCACACGACAGGTCGTGGGCAGCCGCAGATCAGAGCGACAACCCGGGCGCCTGGACCGAGCCTCGCCAGGCACCGGTCCTGAGGTCAATACAACAAGTAGCCGCTGACCGCGCGGGGGGACGGCCTCGGGCCCCAGCCGGGGCGCCCGGGGGAGGTGGCGGGATCGAGCAACTTTCCGAAGATCACGAGGGTGTGTTGACGCCGTCAACGCCGACCCCGCTTTGGCACCTCTCCCCCGTCACCACACCCTCGCATCACCGCAGGTCACCGCCCTGTGCCAACGGTTCCCAATGCCGTCCGACAGGTTCGATTCCCGCCACCTCCACGATGCGCTCGGCCGCGAGGCTGGTCGCGCCCTAGAAGGCCGTCATCCCCCTCGCCGGGGATGACGGCCCTTCTTGTGCCGGGGCGAATCTCAGACCCCGAGCAGTTCCAGCAACCTCCCGCGCGCGGCGTCCTCGCTACCTGCGCGAGTCAAGATGCAGTCGACCACCCGGCCGGGTGGGCCGGACATCACGAGCACCCGGTCGGCCAGCAGCACTGCCTCGTCCACGTCGTGCGTGACGAGGACGACGGCGCTGCCCCGCGAGCCCGTCCCCACCAGGTCGACGTCGCGCAGCCAGCTGTTCATCCGGCGCCGGGTGAGCGCGTCCAGGCCGGAGAACGGCTCGTCCAGGAGCAGCAGGCGCCGGTCGGCGAGCACCGTGCGCAACAACGCGAGGCGTTGCCTCATGCCCCCGGAGAGCTCGTGCGGCCAGCGACGCTCGGACCCGGCCAGCCCGAACCGCTCAAAGAGCTCGGTAGCGCGGACCTTCGCCGCAGCCTCGTCCCGGCCCGCGATCTGCGCCCCGAGCATCGCGTTGGACCACGCCCGGCGCCAGGGCAGCAGGCCATCGCGTTGCGGCATCCACGCGACGTCCCTCCGCCCACCGTCGGTCGCCACGTCGATCCTCGACCCACCTGACGCCACCAGCGATGGCGGAAGGAGGCCGGCGACGGCGCGGAGCAGTGTCGACTTGCCGCAGCCCGACGGCCCGACAACGGCGACGAACTCGCCCGCACGCACCGACAGGGCGACGTCCTCGAGGATCCTGGGCCCCGAAGGTCCGCGGACGTCCACGGTCAGCCGAGCGACCTCGGCCACCACGACGTCGCTCGGTGCGCGCTGCTCAGTGCGTGGGTAGGTAGTCATTCGTCCACGCCGCATCGGTGTCGAAGCCGTCCTCGAGCAGGTCCTTGGCCTCGAGGAATCCGACGAAGCCGTTCCAGGTCGCCGGGGTCTGCCGGCCCCAGGCTGCGGCGTCGTCGGCGTATCGCGTGGCGAGGTAGTCGGCGCTCGCGCGGACCAGCGTCGGGTCGAGCTCCGGCGCCGCCGCCAGCAACGCGTCCGCAGCGGCCGCAGGGTCCTCCATGGCTGCGCGGTACCCGCGGCTCAGCACGTCGAGGAAGGCCCTGACCATCGTCGGATCCGACGTCAGTGTCGACGCCGTCGTCGCGAGGAGCGGCGTGTACCAGTCGGGGATGCACTGGGTGTAGTCGAGGAAGGGCAGCGTGCCCACGTCCATGCCGTCGATGTCGCGGAGCCGGATCGTGTCCCAGGCATCAAAAACCCAGGCGTAGTCGAACTGGTGCTCGCTGAGGCCGATCCTGAAGTCGTCGCTGGCCAACGGGGCCGTGGCCATCTCGGGGTCGCCGCCGTCGCAGGCGATGAGCTGCGAGATCAGCGCGTTCTCCAGGTCCGAGCCGTAGGTGCCGTAGACCTTGCCCTCGAGGTCCCGGGGGCGGGTGATGCCCGACGAGGCCTCGAAGATCAGGCTGGACGTGTTGTGCTCGACGATCGCCGCGACGGACACGGCGTCCACGCCCTGCGCACGCGCGGGCACCAGAGACTCGGCGACGGAGTAGGCGAAGTCCGCGTGGCCCGTGGCGAGCAGCTGGAGGCCGGACGTCTCCCCCGGCTCGATGATCTCCACGTCGAGGCCGGCGTCGTCGAACCAACCGTTCGCCTCGGCGAGGTACAGCCCGCCGTGGTTGGTGTTCGGGGTCCAGTCGAGCACGACGGTCACCGGTTGTCGGTCGGCGGAGTCGCTGTCCGAGGCCGTGGCCGGGCTGCAGCCGGCGAGGAAGGCCAGTGCCGCCGTCGCACCGGCCGTGGCGGCGAGGAAGGAACGGGTGGGGGTCATCAGATCTCCAAGATCGGGTGCTGAAACGGGCGGGGTCAAGACGGGCGGGCTGCGGACAACGGGTCAGGACGGGGCGCGTGACCGCACCCGTGCTGGGCCCCGAGCGCGCGGCCGCCAGGGGGTCGCCGCCCGCTCGAGCAGCACGACGGCGCCCACGAGCACTGCGGTGAGAAGTGCCACAGCGATCACGCCGACGAGGATCTGGTCCACCGCGTACGCCTTGCGCGAGCGCTGGATGAACACGCCGAGCCCGGACTGACCGGCGAGGTACTCCGCCACGACCGCGGCCCCGACGGTGTAGGTCGCGGCCACCCGCAGGCCTGCCATCGCCCCGGTCACGGCACCCGGCAGCCGGACGACCACCAGTTGGTCCCGAGCGCGCCCACCCAGACCGGCGACGACGTCGAGGAGGTCGGTGTCCGCCGAGCGCATCGCCGACGTGGCCGAGATGAAGACCGGGAAGAAGACCGTGAGCGCCACCAACAGCACCTTCGGCACGAGGCCGAAGCCTGTCCACAGGATCAGCAACGGCGCCAGGACGACCGTCGGCACCGTCTGGGTGAGCAGCACGAGCGGTTCCAACGCGTCGCCGGCCCGCGGCCAGAGCACCACCCCGAGCGCGAGAAGCGTGCCGGCCACCGCGCCGAGGACGAGACCGAGGACGGCCTCGGTGAGCGTCGTCACCACATGGGCCGGCAGCACCCCGGCCGTCCGGACCGCCGCCTGCGCCACTCGCGACGGCGCAGGCAGCACGAAGGGCGCGACGTCGAGCACCCGGACGGCCGCCTCCCACACGAGGAGCAGCCCGAGGACCGACGTCGTAGGAAGCAGCACGCGGCGGGTCACGCCGGGAGCAAGGACGGCCACGGCTCAGGCACGGAACTTCGCGACGAGGTCCACGATCCGCGGGCCCGAGTCGTCGGCACCCTCGGACACCTTGATGACGCTGGAACTGGCCTGCGCACCGGCCGCGAGCGTGGCCTCGTGGACCTGACGCAGCAGCGGCCAGAGCCGGTCCGGCGGCCCTTCGACGACGGTGCCCAGCGCGTGGACCTCATAGGTCAGACCGGATGCCTGGATCACAGCGATCGCGGCATCGACATGGGCGTAGGGGGCATCGGGAACCCCGGCAGGGCGGGGGTACACCTGGATCTCGGCAAGCATCGAATCCTCCGGACGTCGGACCGGGGGTCAACCGCACGACGGGAGGCGACGTCGACGACGAGACCGGGGACACCCAGGGGCTTCACGACCCGCAGGCACCGACACACGTCGGCCACAGTGCATCCCTACGCTGGCATTACCCAGGTCAGGTTCACGGGTCGACGGCGCCGGATATGAATCCCGGCCGTCCTCTCAGCTCGACTGTCTCGAGCTCCCCGGCATGGCAGGCCCAACACTAGGGCACGCGAGCGCGCCGTTCATCGTTCATCGTTCATCGTTCATCGGGCCGGGAGCGTCGGCCGGCGGGTCGCGGGGCAGATCGGGCGCGAGACGGTCCTGGACGTTCGGCCGGCCTTTCCGGCTCAACCCAGCGCGAGCCCGCACTCCTTGCGGACCCGTGCAGCGGCAGCATCGGCGCTCGCCTCGACGCCGATGACGGACTCTTCGAGCCCATCGACGAGCTGCAGCCCGTGCCACCAGGCGCGCATCTCCACCTCGCCGAACTCCTCGGCCTTGGCCTTGGTGGCGTGACGGCGCAGCGTCTCCTCGAACGGCACATCCATCACGTAGGCGCGGCTGGTGCCCCGGTGGTCGGCGACCAGCGCGCGGAGCATCGCGCCGTAGCGCGGGGCGTTGAGGATTCCTTCGACAACCACGTGCCGGCCCCGGTCGAGGGCGTACCGAGCCACCAGGTCGATCAGCCCGATCGACGGGTTGTCCGCCACGTCACGGGTCCCGAGGATCTCCCGCCGGACCACGTCCTGGCTGACGATCGCGAGGTCTGGAATCCCCGCTCGTAGCCGACGGGCGAGCGTCGTCTTGCCCGAGCCGCTGTTCCCCCGAAGGATCACGAGCCTCGTGTCTGCAGAGCCCACCGCGGTCATCGGGCCAGCATGCCAGCGGAGCCCTCGACCTCGACGACAACACAGGTTGTCAAATGGAGGCGCAACACTTCTGGCACCACGGCGAGCGCTGTAGCCGTCGACCGCTCCGAAACACGCAGAGCCGGCGCCCGCACCGATGAGCGGACGTGGGCTGACAGTGTTGGGCGCAAACCCGGCGGCGGGCGACCCAGTCAAGCGCGCGCCTCGGGCGCGGATCGCTACCCTGCATGGGTGCCTGACGTGAGTCCGCCCGTTTTGTCAGCTGAGAAGTTCAAGTTCTGGGCTGTCGACCACGTGCGAAAGCAGGTGACCATCGTCCCGCAGCATGGCGAG
>JAENWO010000120.1 GCA_016649925.1 Actinomycetales bacterium | reverse complement strand
CCCGCCGGTCGCGACGACGAGCGGGTGGCCACGTACGGCCTCGACGCCCCCGATCTCCGTGGGCTCGAGCAGCTGGGCGTCGAGCCGGCCGAGTCCCTCGCGCAGGGACGTCGCGACGGATCGCCGCATGGCCGGCGGGAGGGCCGGCATGGCCAGGGCGTCCAGGTCGGCGCGCACCCGGCGCAGCTGCTCCTCGACCGCCACCACCGCCGCCAGGGCGCACACCCGCGCACCACGTGCGGTCACCACCACGGCGAACCACTGCTCGCGGTGCGGGATGAAGCTGACGAGCGCCGTGCCGTCTCCTCGGGCCGCGTCCCTGGCCTCACCCAGGCCCGCGGGTCGCAGGGTGGCCGCGCCTCCGCCGTCACGCTCCCAGCCGCGCGCCCGGATGTCCCGTTGCAGCCGCGCCACGCGCTCACGCAGACGCGACCGCTCCGCCGCGGAGGCGGGCTCGCCGATCAGGGCCCGCGACTCGTCCTCCACCCGCCGCAGCTCGGCGAGCAGCTCGGCGCTGGCCGGGTCCGAGGACGGGCGCACGCCCGGCACGCGGGTGAACACGGCGCGCGCCCGCTCGATGCTCTCGAAGACCTCCCCCGGGCGGCCGGACTCCAGCGCGAGACCCACCCCGAGCTGGGCCAGGCGCAGGCCGTGGACGGCCGACGCCGTGCGCAGGTCCACGGAGTCGAACCGCGCCCGGTGGTCGGTGAGCTCCCCGAGCCCCCTGCGCACCTCCCGACGTGCGGCGGCCCGGTCGGAGTCGAGCAGCGCCAACCTGGCTCGCACCTCCCGCCGCTCGAGCCTCGTGCGGAACGTGTCGTCCCCGCGCAGCCGCCGGGCGGAGCTCGCGTCGACGTCACGGGTACCGGCGGCCAGAGCCGTGTCGGCGAGCAACAACCGGGCCGCCTCGGCGAGGTCGCGCCGCCCCTCGTCCTCGCACACCCGGACCAGTGCTTCGATGCGGTCCGCGAGCGCCCGCAGGCCGGCCGGTGAGGTGGCGTCGTGCGCGCGCTCGCTGCGGAGCAGGACCAGCTCGGCTCGACGCCGCCACAAGACGTTCCCGCGGCGCTGGAACCGCCCGACGGCGGACCGCGCCAGCCGTCGGGCGCGGTCGCTGTGCCCCTCGACGAGAGCGCACTCCGCCCGCACCAGCTCCGTCTCGCCGAGGTCCTGCCCGCGGCTGTCCGCACGGAACAGCTCTCCGGCCTCCGCGAGCGCTGCGTCCGCGTCCCGGGTCAGACCGGCCTCACGCAGCACGCGGGCCCGGTCGAGCAGGAAGACCGGGGTGGGGCTGCCACCGGCGAGCGCTGCGGCGTCGGACATGTCGGACAGCGCCCGTGGGAGGTTCCCCGCCAGGAACTCCGTGTACCCGAGGTTGTGCCGCACCATCGACTCGGTGAGGCGGTCACCCTCCGCGGCGGCGATCGTCGCGGCCCGGGAGAGGTCGGCGCGGGCCCGGCCCAGGCGGCCGAGCTCCAGCGCGAGTGCGCCGCGGTTGCACAGGATGCGGATCTGGTCGCGGGGTTCGGCGACGTCGATCAGCTCCACCGCCCGGTCGAATGCCGAGGCGGCGGGTTCGATGCGTCCGGCGCGGAGCAGGAGGAGTGCCTGTTGGCCTCGCACCGCGGCTCGCAGCGATCCCACCCCGGCGAGGTCCGCCAGCTCGTCGGCATGGCCCAACAGCGCCTGGGCCGCTCCGAGGTCAGCGCTCGTGTCGTACGTGCTCGACGCGAGGCCGACGTAGGCACGCGCCAGGAGCGCCATCGCCTGTGGGCGCGTGTCCCCGGCGGAGTCGATCACGCGCACGAGCGCACGGAAAGCCCGCGCCGCGTCCGCGGAGTGCCCCGCGGCGTTCCTCTCGATCGCTGCGGTGAGGCGCTGCTCCGTCCTCGCCAGGTCCAGTACCGTCTCGCCGCACCGCCCTACAGCTCGAACAGGGGCGTGACCACGGTGACCGTCTCGCCGTCGGCAGCGAAGATCAGCTGCGCGAACCCGTCGGGGACCTCGTCGAAGCTGAACCGCCCGGAGGCCTCGGTGACCACCTGGCGCTCCCCCGAGTCCATCCGTAGGCGCACGGTCATGGCGCGGGCCGGCGCGAGCCAGCCGTCCACCCGCAAAGCCCCGGAGTCGAGCCGGTGCACGGTCACCATCGCCGTCAGCGCCTCCGCCGAGAACGTCACCGTGCGGGTACGCGTGAGCTCCGTGTCCGAGCGCACCGCGGACGCGGTGCTCGGCAGCCGGGTCAGCTCCGCCACCTCCGTCATGACCTCGTCCAGGGCGACGGCGAACTTCAGCCGGTCGACCAGGCCTGGAGGAACCGGGTCCCCCAGGTCGTGCAGCTCGCGGATCGAGGCCAGCGTCGCAAGGTCCCCGGCGTCGAGCGGTTCGGCCGCGGAGACGATCTCGGCGCCGCTCCAGCGCTCCTTGTTCTCGGTCATGATGTCCACTCCGGGTCGTCGGCGAGCTGGGCTCGCAATCGGGCCAGGCAGCGTCCTCTGGTGGGACCGATGCTGCCCACGGGCATGTTGAGCGCCTCGGCGAGCGCGGCGTAGTCGGGGCGGTCCGCGAAGGCGATCACCCGCAGCATCTCCTGGCAGCGGGCCGGCAGGCCGCGGACGTGGGTCCACAGCCGCTGGTCCCGGTGACGGAGCATGGTCAGGGCCTCGGGCAGCTGCTCCTCCGGCACCGGCAGGCGCGAGGCCTCGTCCTCCTCGTCACCTCGCGGCGCGAGGGTGCGGGCCCGGTCCATGCCGTCACGCTTCGACACCCGCCAGGCCTCGCGGCGCGAGGTGACGAGAAGCCACTTCACCACGGTCCGCGAGTCCCGCACGGCGTCGGCACTGCGCACCAGGGTGAGCCACACCGTCTGCAGCACGTCCTCCGTGGCCGTGGAGTCCAGCCCCTGGCTCCGCACGGTGTGCCACAGCAACGGGGTGAGCATCTCCACGAGGGTGTCGAACGCGGTCCGCTCGCCCCGACGGAACAGCTCGAACGCGGCGCACGCGCGGACCACGAGCGTGTCCGGTTCGGGCGCGGCCTCGATCATGGTCCGACGGCGTTCTCGGGGGCACCGCTCGCCAGGTCGGCGATGACCTTGGTGGCACGCTCGACGGCGTCCTCCACCGAGGCACCGTCAGCTCCCGCGTCGAACTGCTCGAGCAGCGCGGCGGCGATGTCACCGGCGAGCACGGGCGCGGAGAACGATGTCCCGCTCCACGTGGCGAACCCGGAGCTGAAGTCGTCCGGGTCGATGCTCGCCCGCCACGCCCCATGGTGGCGCTGCGAGGCGATCGGGTTCATGGACGTGTTGATCGTGGAGGGGTAGGTGCTCACCAGGGCGGCACCGGGGCGCAGGTAGCGCACCCACGGTCCGTCGTTGGAGAACATCGCGATCGTGCGGTCCGGGTTGAGCGCACCCACCGCAAGGATGGGGACCTCGCCGTGGGCGGCCCGCGGGGGCCCGCCCGGGTAGGACGCGAACGCCGCGGGGTACATCGGACGGCTGGTCGCGTCGTTGCCGGCCGAGACCACCACGGTCACGCCGAGGCGGCCGAGCAAGGACAGCGGAGCCATCAGCAGGGGGTCGAACGCCGGGTCCTCCGGCTGCTCGTGGTAGTAGCCGAGGGAGAGGGAGACCACGTCGACCACCTGGTAAGGAGTGTTCGGGCTCAGGGCGACGAGCTGTCGCAGGCAGAGCCGTCGCAACGTCGCGAGGAGGTCACCCTCGGCCACGACGCCGTCGCCGTGGAACACCCGCACGGCGAGCACCGTGGCGTCGGGGCAGCGCTGCCGGATCAGGCCGGTGATGAACGTGCCGTGGCCGACGTCGGGCTCGATCCCACCGACGAGCGTGTCCCGGCTGCCGGTGAGCTCGGAGTCCGGCACCGACGGGGGGATACCGAGCGGAACCCCGAGGACCTCGGGCTCGGTCACCACGTGGTCCGCATCGAACCACTCGTGCGTGCAGACGCCGGTGTCCAGGACGGCGACGACCGGTCGGCGGGGACCACCCGGCTTCGCCTCATGCTTCGGCTGCGGCGGCGGCCCCAGCCAGGTCACGGGTTGGCGCCCGCCCGTACCCGGGAAGGCGTAGCTGGCCACCCCGTTCCCGCTGTGCGGGATCGGGTAGGGGTTCCCGCTCGTCCCGTGCGGGATGGTGTACGGGTTCCCGGTCGCGCCATGAGGGATCGTGTAGGGCGTGCCGCCGATCCCGGCAGTGGCGCTGACCAGGTGCTCGAGGCCGACGTATCCGGTCTCGAGCCGCGCGGACGCCATGCGGTAGGACTGGAGGATCTCCCAGGCGTCGACGGGCGCCGTCGCACGTTCCAGCCGTTCGGCGGGGACGAGACGGACCCGTTCCACCCACGCCTCGTCCAGGAGCGCGCGGTGCTCGTCGCGCAGGTCGATGGAGTCGAGAAGATTGCGCTCGCCCTCGCTGTCGGGATCCTCCTCGAGCTGGAGGCCGGCCTCGGCCGCCACCGAGGCGAGCAGGTCACGGCCCACACCCTGGTCCGCGCGGGTCCGGACGAGGAGGGTGTCGGAGACGTACGCAGTCGGACGGACCTCGGGCTGGCCATCCACCCGGACGGCGGTCGCAGGGTCGAGCACGCGCGCGTGAAACCGGGACCATGCGCCGGGCGGAAGCCCGATGGGTGGCTCCTCCACGAGGGGGAAGCCTGGGTCGTCGCCAGCCGCGTCGCGCTTCCCGAGCCTGTCCAATTCGAGCCCCCGTCTTCCAGGTGTCGAGCTACGGACCACGTGCTCCGTGCCGAGCGTAACCGTCACCCTCGTGCGCGGACCATGGGTCGGGTCGCGGATGCGGACCCGAGTACAAGGAGCACGGCGGCGGCGGCGTGATACGTCGTGTATCAGGATGCCCTCACCGGACTCCTCTCACCACAGGAGGTCCCGTCCTGGGGCCCGGGGATGGAGCGGATCCATGAGCACCGCGGCGGCAAGGATGACGGACCAGGGTGAGCTGGACGCGGCCGTCCGGATCGCCCGACGGGCGCTGGCCTCGCACCGGGCGACGACGGAGGCCCAGCTCACCTGCCTCTTGGACAATGAGTGGTTCGCACCGAGCAGCCCCCTCGCTCGAGCCGAATCCAGCCGCCCGTCGCTGCCTGGCAGCGACGTGAGCGAGGCCGGGCACGGACGCCGGCACGTTCCGTCGGCGGCCACCGGAACGAGCAGCGTGACCGGGCAGCGAGGTGCGACCTCGCAGCACGGTGCGCCGGGACCGCGCGGCGAGACCGTGCTGCGCGGCGCCGGAACGGACCCGGAGACGAGCACCCTCGCCCGCCAGTTCGCCGGTGGCCAGCGCTGCCACACCACGGGCGGCTGGTCGCGCACCTGGGGGCCGGCATGGAGTCCTCATCTCGAGCACTCCGGGCCCGACGTCCTGGTCCTCTTCCTGGCCGCGGAGCAGCAGCACCTGGCGGAGCTCCTCGCGACGCTGACGGCGCGCACCGAGAGCTGGGACGAGCCGTGGGCCCTGCGCACCACCACCGAGCATCGCCTCGCCGGTCGACCAGACGCGACGGTGCTCCACCTCCCGGTCGAGGCGTTCGGACGGCTGGCCGGCGAGGTGCGCGCGCTCCTGACCGACGTCGGCCCGCTCCTGGCCGGGGCCGCCCCGGCGCTGACCCTCCGCCTCGCCCCGGGTGCCGGCATCGGACAGAACGCCGTGGGCGGCCTGTTGTTCGGCGAGCACCGGTGCCACGTCATCGCCCGATGCGTGCTCACCCATCCCGAGGCGACCTACGACGAGCTGGTGCGTCGCGCCCGTACCGCGCTGGGCCGCACGGGCCTCGACCCGGTCCACCCCTACCGGGTCCGCGGCAGTGCATGGGACCTCCGGTGGCGCTGACCACGGCGGCGCCACCGGCCCGCAACCCCCTGTCCACGAGCCTCGCCGCGATCGCGTCCTCAGGAGAGGACCTCGCCCTCGCTCGCTCCCGGGGGGTGAGATCCGTGGCTGCTGGACACCGCCGTCGGCCCCCGAGGAGCCACCCGCGTCGCCGGGCGTGAGCATCCGGGCCCCCGGGCCCCCGCCTTGGCGCACGTCGGGGCAACGGACCGGGTGTTTACCCCCGACGCCCGACGGGAGTACATTGCTCCCGGCTCACAATTACGCAAGCCCACCATGACGTAAGTCGCCGGGCCGGGCAGGGCGCGACGGCGCCGACCGAAGGGTCCGAGTTGATCGCGAACTTCCTGATCGGCCTGCGCGAGGGCCTCGAGGCCGCTCTCGTGGTCGGCATCCTCGTCGCCTACCTGGTCAAGACGGGGCGTCGAGACCTGCTGCCGCGCCTCTGGCTCGGGTCCGCCGCTGCCGTCGCCGCGTCGCTGGCCCTCGGCGCCATCCTCACGTTCGGTCCGCGGGGCCTCTCCTTCGAGGCGCAGGAGGCCGTCGGCGGCACCCTCTCGATCGTCGCCGTCGCTCTCATCACATGGATGATCTTCTGGATGGCGAAGACCGCCCACCACCTCAAGACCGACCTCCACGGCTGGCTGGGCGACGCCGTCACGGCCGGCGGACGCGCCGTCGCGGTGATGGCGCTGCTCGCCGTCGGACGCGAGGGCCTCGAGGTCGCTCTCTTCCTCTGGGCCGGGGCACAGGCCACCGGCACCACCACGAAGCCGCTGGTCGGTGCCGTGCTCGGGCTCGCCGTCGCGGTCGTGCTCGGCTGGGCGATCTACCGCGGGGCGCTGCGCCTCAACCTGGGCGTCTTCTTCAAGTGGACGGGCCTGTTCCTCGTCGTCGTCGCCGCCGGCGTGCTGGCCTACGGGGTGCACGACCTGCAGGAGGCGGGACTGCTGCCCGGCCTGAACGCCCTCGCCTTCGACGTCTCGGCCCGGATCCCGCCGTCGAGCTGGTACGCGACCCTGCTCAAGGGCATCTTCAACTTCACCCCCGCCACCACCTGGCTCCAGCTCGTGGCCTGGACGGCGTACCTCGTGACCGTGCTCACCCTGTTCGTCCGACGCGTCTGGTCCACCCCGGCCCCACCGCGGCCCGTCGTGGCGGCGGCCCCGGCCGCCGTCACCGCCCACTGAGGAGCCCCATGACCCCGCACCCGCGGACTCCGCACGCCCACGCTCGTCTCCGTGGGCACCCTCGCCCTGG
>JAENWO010000022.1 GCA_016649925.1 Actinomycetales bacterium | reverse complement strand
TCCGGCCGCTCCGGCCGCACCGGGGGTGGCCGCTGCGGCAGCCGCCGCAGCCGGGAGGTCCCAGCCGGCCGGCGCCTGCGGCATTGCCGCGTCGAAGCGCGTCGTCTCCGTCGTGGTGACGGCATCGGAATGCGGGCCTGCGCCGTCCAGTGCGTCACCCGCCGTTGTGGCAGAGATGCCGGTGCCCGGTGCCCGCTGCCCCGCTGCTCCGGCGCCCGCTGCCCCGGTGCCCGCTGCCCCGGCGCCCCTCGCGCCGCTGGCGGCGGTCCGGATGCCGCTCAGGAGCGCAGCGCCACGTGCCGCCAGCCGCTCGGCCATGGTGGGAACGTGTGCGGAGATGACCCGCTCGTGGCGCGCCGCGTGCGTCTCGTAGATGCCGGTGCCAGCGGCTTCGGTGTCGCTTTCGCCCAGCACGGCCTCGAACTGCGCGGGCTCGGCTCCTGCCGGCGGTGGCTTCAACGTCCACCGGCTCGGGTCGAGCGGCCCGCGAACCGGCGACAGTTGCGTCGTCGCCTCCGGTGAGGTCTCCGGAGAGAACGTGTCCTGCTGCGCCGCGGATGCGGCCACTGCCTCGGGATCGACGGCGTCACTGGGCCCGCCCGAAGCGAGACCGGCCGCCGTGGCGGCGCCAGCGGCCACGGCCGGGCCACCGAACGGCTCCTCCGCGGGCAGAGCAGCGGAGGTTGGGGCGGCAGGGATCGGTGTGACCTCGACGTCGTCCCACGGCGCGAGGTCGCGGATCAGCTCGGCGGGCGTGAACGGCCCGTCGTCGTGCGGGCCGAACGTGACCGCGCACAGCGTGTCGAGGTCGTGGGGGACGCCGTCGACGACGTCCCCGGGCGGCGTCGGGACGTCGCCGTGACGGCTCGCCAGAGGAACGCCCCCGGCGAGCTGCGGATCGCCCGGCCAGGTGCCGGTGAGCGCGGTGTAGAGCAGGGAGACGAGGCCGATGGAGTCGGCGCGTGCGGTGGCGCGCGCGTCCCGTCCCTCCACGCCGGCCTGGGCCGCGTCGATCGCCAGCCCGGTGAGGAGGACCGCGCCGTCGTCGGTGCGGTGGAGCACGCTCGGCCGCAGGCGCAGGTGGTGCACGCCGCGCCGTCGGGCGCTCTCGACGGCGCTCGCTGCCTCGCCGATGAGGGCCCGCGCCTGACCCGGGCCGAGCGGACCGCCCCGCAAAAGGTCCGCGAGGCTCGGCCCGGGCACCACCTCCGTGACGACGAAGCCATGGCCCTCGTGGTTACCGACACGCAGCACACGCGCGAGCCGGGAGTCGTCGATGAGCGCGGCGCGCCGGGCGGCGTCGAGCGCCTCCTCGCGGCGGGGGCCGTCCACGATCACTGCTCGGACCTCGCGCTGCAGGATGTCGTCCTCGCCGAGCCAGAGGCTCGTGTGCTCGACGTCGGTGGGGATCTCGGTGATGAGGTGGTACCGGTCGGCGATCGTGGTGCCGGCCGTGAGGACGGTGGAGGTGCCCTGTGTCACTGCCGCCCCCTTGTCCCCGTCGTCCGTGCGACTCATCCTGCCCCACATGGTACGCATCGATGCGCCCCCAGGAATGCGCGCCAGGGCGGGCCGCAGACGGCGGGTCAGCGGTGCGGCCATCCCTCCGACGCGGGCGAGGAGGGAGTCGAGCTCGCTCACGCGCAGCCGGCGCAGGAGCACGAGGTAGACGATCCCCATCAGCAGACCGAGTGTCAGGACCCGTACCAGTGCACCCACGAAGGACGTCTGCACGCCCCACAGGCGCAGCAGGCCCCAGCCGATCAGCGCGGCGGGCAGCATCGCCAGGACCAGGCGGACGTGCGTGCGCAGCACCCGAGCGCCGTCGAGGCTGGGCAGCCTGCGCCGCAGCGCCAGGTAGGAGACGAGCGCACCGAACGTGCTCGAGACGGCGGTCGCGGCCCCGGCGCCGGCCACCCACCACTGCGCGTCCAGGAGGAGGAACGTCAGCACACAACCCACCAGAACGATCGCGGCCATCGGGATCTGGATGAGGAAGAGCGACCTCGTGTCCTCGAACGCGTAGTAGACCCGCTGCGTCATCGTCCAGACGGCGATCGCGGTCAGCCCGGCGAGCATGGCGACGAGCACGTGAGCGACGGCCCGGTATGCCTCGAAGTCTGCGCGATCGAACTGGATCACCTGGATCATCGGGATCGCCAGGACGGCCAGGGCGCCGCTCGCGAACACGGTGAACACGCCCAGGGTCCGCAGCGCGAGAGAGAGGTCGGCACGCACCTTCCCGAGGTCACCACCGGCGGCATTGGCGGACATCCGGGTGAACATCGCCGTGACGAGCGAGACGGTGATGAGCGACTGCGGCAGCATGAAGACGAGGAACGCGTTGTCGTACGCCGCGTTCCCCGCCACGCTCAGGTCCCCGGCGCTCGCACCCGCGGTCGACGCGGCGGCCGCGAGGTTCGACACCGCGATGTAACCGACCTGGCCGACGGCGAGGGCCGCGAACGCCCACATCGCCACCCTGCTGGCCGACCGGAGCCCGGAGTTGCGCACCCCCCAGGTGAGGCGGAACCGGAAGCCGCTGCGGTACAGGGGGACGATCAGGACGACCGCCTGCATGATCACACCGAGCGTCGCGGTACCGGCCAGCAGGGCGATCCGTGCACTGGTCCAGTCCGCGGCCGCGGCCGGGTTGCTCGAATCGAAGCGTCCGAAGATGACGAGGTAGGCGACGAGGCCGGCGATCGCCACGATGTTGTTCGCCACCGGCGCCCACATGTACGGGCCGAAGTTGCTCCGGGCGTTGAGCACCTGCCCGAGCAGCGTGTACATGCCGTAGAAGAACAGCTGCGGGATGCACCAGAAGCCGAAGGTGATCGCCAGGGCGGCCCACGGACCGTCGCGGAACTCGCTCGCGTACACCGTGACGAGCACGCTCGAGGCCGCTGTGAGCAGCACGGTGAGGCCGAGCAGGAGCGCCCCGGCCAGGGTCAGCAGACGGTTGACGTACTCCTGCCCGCCGTCGTCGTGCCGCATCGCACGCACGATCTGAGGGACGAGGATCGCGTTGAGGACGCCGCCGGCGATCAGCATGTAGAAGATGTTGGGCAGCTTGTTCGCCACGGAGAACGCGTCCGCGGCACCGCCGATGGAGAAGATCGCCGCGACCAGGAGGGCGTTGCGAACCAGGCCCAGCACCCGCGAGGCGAGGGTTCCGGTGAACATCAGGGTGGCCGAGGATGCCAGTCCGCCGCTCCGCTGAGTCATCCGTCGTCTCTCCGAGAGGGGATCGGCGGCGTCGGGACGCTCGAGGGCGCGTCGCGCCCGGCGGGGCCCGAGCCGCCGTCGTCGGGGGAGAACCGGCGGCCCTTGCGGATGGTGCGCACGAGCCCGAGGACGAATCCGATGACGAGCAGCCCCGCGACGATCGCGGTGCCGGTGCCCTCCCAGTCGGCGCGCACCCGCACGCCGAAGGACGACGTGTGCGCCACCGGCTCGCCGTCGGGTCCGGACAGGACGAGGACGTCGACGTCGACGTTGCCGTTCGCGACGGCGGTCACCGGGATGCGCACCGTGGTCAGCCGGCCGGCGGGCAGCACCGCTTCGACCGACTCGTCCACGCGCAGGCGCGGGTCCTGGGGACGCAGCAGAACCGTGACGGTCGCGTCCACGTCCAGGCCGCTCTCGATCGTGATCGGGATCTCGCCACTGCGGGCGATGAGGTTGACCGTGCTCCCCGCCTCCACCTGGATCTGGTCTTGCAGCGCGCCGATCCCGGCTGCGACGTCCCTGCGGAGCGTGTCCCGCCCGGCGACGTCGTGCCGCCATGCGGAGCTCAGGGTGCTCAGGAGGGCCGGCTCGTACCGGTCGACGAGCGCCTTCGGCTCCGCGGTGATCCCGGCGAAGGCCGTCAGCGCGTCCCGGTCGGACTCGAGCGACTGCAGCTCGGACCCGGTCAGCGCTTGGGGGTCGGTGGTCGTGGTGGCCGGGCCGACCCGGGTCTCGCCGGAGTCCGTGCGGCCGAGGAGGCTGCGCAGGTTCGTGACATCCAGCCACGGCGTCTGCTCCAGCGCGGCGAGCCGGTCCGCGAGGCCGACGAGCGACTCGCCGTCGGCGCCGGCGTTACGGGGGAGCACGGCGAGGAAGCCCCGCGGGTCGGAGGGGCGCTCGCGCGCCATGACCGCGGTGTGCGCCAGGAGGAGCTGGCGGGCCTCGAGGTCACTCAGACCCTCACCGACGAGTGCGCTCGAGAGGGTCTCGTCCCACAGCACCGCATCGATGGGGCCAAGGTCCGTGGTCACGCGGGTGCGGCCGGACGGCGTATAGATGAGCTCCTGCGCCGTGGGAAGCACCTCGGCCGGCAGCACCACCGCCTGGACACCGCTGCCGGCCAGTGCCGCCAGCGTAGTGCCGTCGATGTCTACCTCGGGCCAGGCGACGCCGTCGAGCACGCTGATCGCCGCCTCCTCGAGGATGGCCTCGCCGCGCTGAGCGCCGGCCCGCGCGAGGCTGAAGTCCCGCTGGTGCGCGAGCGGTGCGATGTCCGCGTCGGCGTACCCGAGTTCGACGACGTCCCTCGTCCCGCTCTCCGTCGACATCCGCTTGAGCAGCGCGGAGAGCTCCTGGCGGGGCGAGACGTCGGAGCTGCCGTCATCCTCCGCCCCCGACGGCGTCCCTGTGGTCCCGGGGGCGTCCTCGCCCCCGGGGGTGGCGGCGCCGTCGCCCGTCGTCTGCTCCGCGCCCGTCGCCTCCTCCTCGGTCGCGGTGGCGTCGCCCGCACCGGTCGTGCCGAGCTGGTCCGTGGTGGTCTCTGCGAGGTCGAGGAGAGCCGGGTCGAGCGCCCAGGAGACCTCGGCGTCCGCCGTGGCATCGAGAAGGGCGGTCACCCGTCGGGCGGCCACCTCGCCCACCGGACGGTCTTCCTCCAGTGCGGTGGACCACTCGGCCACGGTGGGGGTGAGCGGCGCGAGGATGCTCAGCTCCGTCGGGGCACTGAGCGGGGAGTCGGTGGGGAACCAGAGGATCACGCTGCGCACCTCGACGTACGTTTCACCGCCGGAGAGCTGTACCTCGATGCCCCGCGGACCCCAGGTGGAGTACTCCGAGAACCGCGAGGCGTCCGCGGGGATCGTGACGGTGAACGGCGAGGTGGCGCCCGGCGCCACGTCCGCACCGAGTCGTTCAGCGGTCAGGACCACCGTGTTCGAGGTGCTGGACCCGTCCAACCAGTTGTCCAGAGCGAGGCGGGAGGAGGGGGTCCGCCGCTGCATCGCCAGCCGGATGAGCGGGTCCACCACCGGTCGGTCGGTGGTGTTCGTCATCGTGCCCGCGATGACGAGGTCCTGCCCGGGACGCAGCACCGTGGGGGTGATGTCGACCAGCTCGGCGGTGAGGTCGCCGTCCGCGGCGCGGGCCGCCGTCGTCGGCAGGACGACGACGCCCACGAGCACGGCGAGCGCGATCACGAGGCGGGCGGCGAGCGCGGCGGGACGGTGGCCGGCGGGACGGTGGCCGGCGGGACGGATCGCGGCGTGCGGCAGTCCCGCTGCCCCGACCTTCATGCCCCGCTCACCGGGAGGCGCCGGCGGCTCACGAGCGGCCGGCCAGCACGTCCCGGGCGGCGGCGACCACCCGGCGCTCGTTGGGGTAGGCCAGCCGTGAGGCCACCTCGTCCAACGGGACCCAGGCCACCTCCTCGGCCTCGTGATCCGGGTCGTTCTCGATCGTCAGCTCACCGCCGGTCGCCTCGAGCAGGTAGTGGTGGACCACTTTGTGCACCCGGCGGTCGGTGCCCGCGAACCAGTAGTCGATCGTCGCCAGGTGCCGCAGCACGTGACCCTCGATGCCGGTCTCCTCGGCGATCTCGCGGACCGCGGCCTGCTCGGCGGTCTCCGTCCCTTCGAGGTGACCCTTGGGGAGGCACCACTCCAGGCGTCCGGCACGGTTGCGGCGGGCGATGATCGCGGTGATGGCCTGACCGTGCACCACGTCGACCACCAGGCCACCGGCGGACGTCTCGTCGACCACCGGAAGCGCGTGGGCGTAGCTGCGCCGCAGGCGCTGGGGTGGCACCCTCGGCACCCTCGGACCCGGGGTCGGAACAGCCGATGACATGTCGACACTGTAATCAAGCCCACGCCGAGAGTCGTCCAGCCGAGCCGCCGGAGTGGCCGATCCGGTCACCATGCCGGGTGCAGGCATGGCACGCTTGGCGGTTGTGCCGCCCTTGCCCGTGAACCCGACCAGCCATCCGACGCCGGAGCGCGCCGTCGCCACCCCATCCTCGGGGAGGGGAACCGTCTCATCCACCGAGCTGCTGCGCACGGCGCTGGGTGTGCTCGCGGAGTACGCGCCCGAGGCCACCGAGCTCGGGCGCCGGTTCGCGGAGACTGGTCACGAACTGGCACTCGTCGGTGGACCCGTCCGCGACGCCTTCCTCGGCCGGGCCGGCGTCGACCTGGACTTCGCGACGTCCGCCCGTCCCGACGACACGGAGCGGATCCTCGCCGAGTGGGGCGATGCGCACTGGAACATGGGCCGCGACTTCGGCACGATCGGCGCCCGCCGGGGCGACGTGATCGCCGAGGTCACGACGTACCGCACCGAGGCGTACGACCCGACGTCCCGCAAGCCCGAGGTGACCTACGGCGACACGCTCGAGGGCGACCTCTCCCGGCGGGACTTCACGGTCAACGCCATGGCGGTGCGGCTGCCCGAGCTGGTGTTCGTCGACCCGTTCGACGGCCTGGGGGACCTCGCGGCCGGCGTCCTGCGCACGCCGGCCCCCCCGGAGCAGTCCTTCGACGACGACCCGCTGAGGATGATGCGCGCCGCCCGTTTCTGCGCCCAGCTCGGCTTCGAGGTCGAACCCGGCGTGATGTCGGCCATGTCGCGGATGGCGGACCGGCTGCGCATCGTCTCGGCAGAGCGGATCCAGGCCGAGCTCGTCCGTCTGCTGCTCTCCCCGAACCCCCGTCGGGGCCTCGAGCTGATGGTCTACACGCACCTGGCCGACGTGGTGCTGCCCGAGCTCCCCGGGATGCAGCTCACCATCGACGAGCACCACCGCCACAAGGACGTGTACGAGCACACCCTGACCGTCCTCGACCAGGCGATCGACCTCGAGACGGGGCCGGACGGCGCCGTCCCCGGACCCGACCTGGTGCTGCGCCTCGCCGCGCTCATGCACGACGTGGGGAAGCCCGCTACCCGGCGTCTCGAGCCCGGTGGGGGGGTGAGCTTCCATCACCATGAGATCGTCGGAGCCAAGCTGGCGACGAAACGGATGCGGGAGCTGAGATTCGACAAGGCGACGTCGGTGGCCGTGTCCGAGCTGGTCGCGCTCCACCTGCGCTTCCACGGCTACGGGGAGGTGTCATGGACGGACTCCGCCGTGCGCCGGTACGTGACCGACGCCGGCGAACAGCTCGAGCGCCTCCATCGCCTGACCCGGGCCGACTGCACCACCCGCAACGTGCGCAAGGCGGCGCAGCTCTCCCACGCCTACGACGACCTGGAGGAGCGGATCACCGAGCTCGCCGCCCGGGAGGAGCTGAAGTCGATCCGCCCCGACCTCGACGGCACCCAGATCATGGAGATCCTCGGCATCGGTCCCTCCCGCGCCGTCGGCGAGGCGTACGAGCACCTCCTCGGCCTGCGGATGGACCGAGGGCCTCTCGGTGAGGACGTCGTCCGCGAAGAGCTCCTGGCCTGGTGGGCCGCGCGGCAGGCCGACTGACGCGGCAGCACACCTGTCGACCGGCAGGACACTTCCGGGCCGAGGGCACACCGCACACGGTGTGCCGCCGGGCCCTGGGGTGTGCCGCCGTGCCCTGGGGTTCGCCGGCCCGCCCTGGGGTGCGCCGCCGGGCCCTGGTGTGCCGGCCGGCCATCTGGCGTCAGTGGTGTTCGACGGCGAGCACCGGGACGGGCGTGTCGTCCACCCGCGCCACACCCGCCCGGTAGGCCACCGCGATGAGCACGTAGACCACGGCCAGGGCCGCGAAAACGGGTCGGGACCACCCGGTGTCGGGCAGGGCGAGCGCGGCGAGCGCCGCGGCCCCCACGAACGCGGCGTTGTAGAGGACGTCGTAGAGGGAGAACGCGCGGCCGCGGTAGGAGTCGTCGGTGTCACGCTGCACGATCGTGTCGACGGCGATCTTCGCGCCCTGCACGGCCAGCCCCATCAACACGGCGGCCGTCGCCACGAGGCCGTAGCGGGGGGATGCGGCGAGAACCACCTGGCTCACGGCTCCGATACCGAGGCACACGACGATCCAGGCTGACGGGGTCATCCGCTCGTGCGCCAACGGGGTGAGCACGATGGCCAGCCCGTTGCCGGCGAAGGAGATCCCGGCCAGGACAGCGAACGTGGCCAGGCCTGCGGTGGCGTCCCGCGGGTTCGCGAGCAGATTGCGGGAGATGAGGATGAGGGCGATGAAGTTGGCCCCGTAGAGGAACCGGTGCACCGACATCACACCGAGCGCCATGCCCGGGGTGCGTCGCGCGAGGAGGTACCGGGCGCCGTCGACCATGTCCGCGACCGTGGCTCGTAGGTCGTCCCTCACACGCGGAGCCTGCGCGCCGCGCTCCGGCCCGAGCTCGTCCCGGCCGAGCCGCAGCGCCAGCCCCGAGGCGGCACCGTACAGGAGCGCCGCGCTCGCGAGCACCGCACCGTCCTTCACCGGGCCCTCCGGCAGTGCGGCGCCGATCACGAACCCGAGCACCGCACCGACGACGGCGGAGACGGCACCCAGAGTCGGCGTCAGGGTGTTGGCCATCAGCAGCTGTTCCCGAGGGACCACGCGAGGTAGTCCGGCGGAGAGCGCGGAGAGCAGGAACCGGTTCACGCCGAGCGTGAGCAGGGCCAGGACGTAGACGGCCGGCCCGACACCCACGGTCGCCATCAGTACGGCCAGCACGAGCGCGAGCACCACGCGCAGGGCGTTACCGAACAGCAGGACTTGTCGGCGGCGCCACCGGTCGAGCAGCGGCCCGGCGAACGGGCCGACGACGGTGAACGGCAGGAGCAGGACGGCGAACGCGGCGGCCACCGCTCCGGCCGTCGCCAGGTTCTGGGGTGAGAAGAAGAACAGGGTCGCCAGGCCGATCTGGAACATGCCGTCACCACACTGGGAGACGAGGCGGACCGTGAACAGCTTGCGGAAGCCGGCGTGGACGAGAACGGCCCTCAGGTCGTCGAACAACTTCACGGCGCGATCACGTCCTGCAGGCTATCGCCTGGACCGGGAGACCCTCCTGGTCCGCCCGGATCTCCGCCCGATGCTCGCCACCCGTGCTGGGACGACGCCGGAGCCTGGCGCGACGTCCCGCGCTGCGGATGCGCGGCCTGGTTCCGGGCCCGACGGATGTTGACCGGCCGCGACCGGCGTCAGGACGTCTCCTCGCCGGCAGTGCGGGACACCTCGGCGAACCGCAGCACAATCACGCATTCGGCGGCCATGGTGGTGGTCGCTTCCGTCGTGGGTCCTTGGGCCCGGCGCCATCCCCTGCGGACGACGCGATGCCCCCGTCCGGGGCGGACGGGGGCATCGGAGTCTGCGGCGGCGCGCGACGGCGGAGTCTGCGTCAGCGCTCGACGGCGGAGTCTGCGTCAGCGCTCGACGTCGCCCCGGATGAAGGCCTCGAGCTTCTCGCGTGCGAGCTCGTCGTGGAACTGCTCCGGCGGCGACTTCATGAAGTAGCTCGACGCCGACAGCAGCGGGCCGCCGATGCCGCGGTCCGTGCCGATCTTCGCCGCACGGAGCGCGTCGATGATGATGCCGGCCGAGTTCGGGGAGTCCCAGACCTCGAGCTTGTACTCCAGGTTGAGCGGTACCTCGCCGAACGCGCGACCCTCGAGGCGCACGTAGGCCCACTTGCGGTCGTCGAGCCACTGGATGTAGTCGGACGGACCGATGTGGACGTTCCTCTCCCCGAGATCGTGGTCCACGTTCGAGGTGACGGCCTGCGTCTTGGAGACCTTCTTGGACTCGAGGCGGTCCCGCTCGAGCATGTTCTTGAAGTCCATGTTGCCACCTACGTTGAGCTGGTACGTGCGGTCCAGCACCACGCCGCGGTCCTGGAACAGCTTGGCCAGCACGCGGTGCGTGATGGTCGCGCCCACCTGGGACTTGATGTCGTCGCCGACGATCGGCACGCCGGCTGCGGTGAACTTGTCCGCCCACTCCTTGGTGCCCGCGATGAAGACGGGCAGGGCGTTGACGAACGCGACACCCGCGTCGATCGCGCACTGCGCGTAGAACTTCGCCGCAGCCTCGGAGCCCACGGGCAGGTAGCAGATCAGCACGTCCACCTCGGCGTCGCGCAACGTGGCGACCACGTCGACGGGCGCTGCGTCCGACTCCTCGATCGTCTCCCGGTAGTACTTACCGAGGCCGTCGAGGGTGTGGCCGCGCTGCACCGGGACGTTCAGCGGCGGGACGTCGCAGAACTTGATGGTGTTGTTCTCGCTCGCACTGATCGCCTCGGACAGGTCGAAGCCGACCTTCTTGGCGTCCACGTCGAACGCGGCCACGAACTCGATGTCGCGGACGTGGTAGTCACCGAACGTCACATGCATCAGGCCGGGCACCGTGCTGTCCGGGTCGGCCCCGGCATAGAAGTGGACGCCCTGCACGAGTGAGGCAGCGCAGTTGCCGACGCCAACGATGGCGACGCGGATGGAACTCATGCTTGCTCCTTGGTTCTTGGGGGATCGGGGGCTTCAGAGGCTGGGTGCGGAGGGCGTCGCTCGGCGGTGATGAGGTCTTCGAGCCAGTGCACCTCCCGCTCGATCTGCTCCAGGCCGTGGCGCTGGAGCTCGAGCGTGTAGTGGTCCCGGCGCTCGCGGGTGAGCTGGGCGTGCCGGCGCATCGCCTCGCGGCGCTCCACAATGCGGGTTCGACGGCCCTCCAGGATGCGGAGCCGGGTTTCGGCGTCGGTGTCGGCGAACAGCGAGAAGCGGACGTCGAAGTTCTCGTCCTCCCAGGCGGCCGGCTCCGCCTCGGACAGCGTCCGGGCTAACCGTTCCTTCCCCTCGGCGGTGAGCTGATACACGATCCGGGCCCGCTTGCCAGCCAGTGCGTGCGGGAGGTCCGCCGTGTCGGTGGCCTCGATCCAGCCACCCACCACCAGCGCCTTCAGGCACGGGTAGAGCGAGCCGTAGGACAGGGCGCGAAAGGCGCCGAGGGTGGCGTTGAGCCGCTTGCGCAGCTCGTAACCGTGCATGGGCGCGCTCTGCAGCTGGCCGAGGATGGCCAGTTCAAGCACGTCGCCGCGAGTCCTCATATGCACCTCCGATGTATCGTATTGATACATCGTCGCGAGTGCTTCGGTCAAGCGCCTGACGGCGGGTGGCCAGGTTCGGGCACCCCATCTGCATGTTGCCACCCGCGCCTGACCCACCCTGCTCCCGTTGGGCCGCGCCCGGTTTGGCCGCGCCTCCTTCGGCGTCGAGTTAGAGGAGTTGCGGCGAGTTAGTCGATCGGAACCGACTAACTGGTCGCAAGGCTCCTAGCTCGACGTCCAGGCCGGCGCCGGACATCGATGCGTCGCCCACGCGCGGATGCGCGGCGGTCGCACAAGTCACGAACCAGGACTTGGCACCTGAGGACAACGGTCGCGCGGAGGACGAGGGGGAGCGCCCGGCGGGTTCAGGCGGGATCGTCCACGAGGGTGGAGGCCCAGTCGGGCACGTAGGCCGACGTCGAGATGGGCGGCCGCTGGTAGCCGGTGCTGGGCGGGCGGTCGGGCAGCTCCACCTTCTCGCGCACCGGCACGTCCCGGTACGGCAGGGACTCGAGCAGATGGTGGATCATGTTCAGCCGGGCCTGCTTCTTCGAGTCGCTCGCCACGTGGTGCCACGGCGCCACGGAGGTGTCCGTGTGAACCATCATCTCGTCCTTCGCCCGCGAGAAGTCTTCCCAGCGTCGGATGGACTCCAGGTCGATGGGGGAGAGCTTCCACTGTCGCAGTGGGTCGTGCAGGCGCTTGGCGAACCGTTCGAGCTGCACGTCGTCGGAGACCGAGAACCAGTACTTGCGCAGGTGGATGCCGTCCTCGAGGAGCATCTGCTCGAAGATCGGGCACTGGCGCATGAACCGCTTGTACTCCTCCGCGGTACAGAAGCCCATCACCTTCTCCACGCCGGCGCGGTTGTACCAGGACCGGTCCAGCAGGACCATCTCGCCCGCGGCGGGGAGGTGCTCGACGTAGCGCTGGAAGTACCACTGGCCAAGTTCGCGCTCGGTGGGCTCTGGCAGGGCGGCGATGCGGGCGACGCGCGGGGACAGGTACTCCGTGATCCGCTTGATCGTTCCGCCCTTGCCGGCGGCGTCGCGGCCCTCGAAGATCACGACCACCCGGGCGCCGGTCTCCTTGATCCAGCTCTGCAGCTTGCCGAGCTCACCCTGCAGCCGGTAGAGCTCGGCCTCGTAGACCTTGGAGGGGATCTTGGTGGTCCGGAACCGATCCGCCTCCGAGACGGTCTCGCCGTCGGCCGCGACCGCGTGCCCGTCCTCGGAGGCGACGGCGGGTGCCGTTTCGGACCCGTCGGTCCGCTTGGCGCCCTGCTTCTTCGTGGAGGCCATGATCGGCGACGATAGTCCGGTTCCGGTGCCCGCGCGCGGCTGTGCCCTGGGTCACGTCGGCCGCGTGGATCCTGTGAGAGGGACGTGAAAATCGTGCCGCACGGCCCTTCTCCCAGCCTCGCGTCCCATACTGGAACCCGTCGCGCGACCGGGGACCACCACGCGCGGAGATGACGAGTCGGTCGGGACACCGGGCCGAGAGCCAGAGGAAAGAGGGCCGAGCGTGGCAGGCGCGCGCAAGACCAGCCAGTCCGGAGACCGCGGCAGGGTTCCCGCGCCGACCCGCCGCAGCGTGGCCGATCGCCGCACCGGGACCACCCCGTCGGTGTCCCGTTCGACGAAGGCGCCCGGTGCGAAGAGGGCGCCCGGTGCGAAGAGGGCGCCGAGTGCGAAGAGGGCGCCGAACCGGTTCTGGAACTACCCGCGGCCGAACAAGGGCCCGGTGCGGCGCTGGCTGCCCAGCTGGCGGTTCGTCGTCGGCTCGTTCCTCACCCTGGCTGCGGTCGGCGTCGCGCTGTTCGCGGCCGCCTACCTGACCACCGACATCCCCGAGCCCGAGGAAGTCGCGATGGCCCAGGGCAGCACGGTGTACTACGCGGACGGCGTGACCTCGATGGGCACGTTCGCCGACGTGGACCGACAGATCATCGACGCCTCGACGATCCCCGAGTACGTGGGCCAGGCGGTGGTCGCGTCCGAGGACCGACGCTTTTACAGCAATGCCGGCATCGACCCCGTCGGCATCCTGCGAGCCTTGTGGAACAACCTGCGCGGCAACCCCACGCAGGGCGGCTCCACGCTCACCCAGCAGTACGTCGAGCGCTACTACACGGGCCAGACGAGCGGCTACCTCGACAAGTTCCGCGAGGCCATCCTCGCCGTCAAGATCGACCAGGAGGAGTCCAAGGACGCGATCCTGGAAAACTACCTCAACACCATCTACTACGGGCGCGGCGCCTACGGCATCGAGCGCGCGGCGCAGGAGTACTTCGGCAAGCCTGCTGCGGAGCTCACACTGTCCGAGTCCGCGATGCTCGCAGGGATCATCCCGTCGCCCTCCCGCTGGGACCCCGCCATCGACCCGGCGCAGGCCGAGGTTCGCTGGAACCGCACGCTCGACTTCATGGTCGACGGCGGTTTCATCACCCAGACGGAGCGCGATGCGCAGACGTTCCCCACCGTGATCGACTACGTCCGCACGGACGTCTATGCGGGACCGACCGGTTACCTCCTGGACATGGTCCGCTACGAGCTGATCTCCGCGGGTGGCCTCACCGAGGACCAGATCGACGGCGGTGGACTCCAGATCGTCACGTCGATCGACCAACGGCTGCAGGACGCGGCCGTCGCGGCCGCCCAGGACCTCCCCGACGACAAGCCGGAGAACCTGCGGGTGGCGCTCACGTCGATCGACCCGAGGAGCGGCGCGATCGTCGCCCTGTACGGCGGGCCTGATTTCGTGACCTCTCCCCGCAACGCCGCCACGCAGGACGTCGCGCAGGGCGGGTCCACATTCAAGCCGTTCACGCTCATCGCGGCCTTGGAGCAAGGCATCACGCTCGAGGACACCTACGCCAGCTACTCCCCGATGGAGATCGAGGGCTACGACTTCCCCGTCTCCAACTTCGACAGCCCCCGCAACCGCGGAAGGATCAACCTTCTTCAGGCGACCGAGAACTCGGTCAACACGGTCTACGTGCAGCTCAACCGGGACGCGGGACCGGAGAACACCGTGGACGTGGCCACCCGGCTCGGCCTGCCGGCGGACACCGCCGGACTCGAGCCGGTGATCTCCAACGTGCTGGGCACGGCGTCCCCGCACCCGATCGACATGGCGACGGCGTTCGCGACCATCGCTGCGCAGGGCGTGCGGTACGACCGGTACATCGTGGCGGAGGCGCGGGGCGTGGAGGGCAACGTCCTCTACACGGGTGGCGGCGAGGGCACGCGCATGTTCGACGCCCAGGTGATGGCCGACGCGACGTATGCGATGACGCAGGTCGTGGAGCGCGGCACCGGCGAGACCGCGAGCGAGCTGGACCGCCCCGTGGCGGGCAAGACCGGAAGCTCCAACTCCTACCGGTCCGCGTGGTTCGTCGGGTCCGTGCCCCAGCTGACGACGGCGGTGGCGATGTACCAGGTGGGCGAAAACGGCGAGGAGGCCATCACGCCGTTCGGTGGGGTGAACCCCGTGGCCGGCGGCTCGTGGCCGACGACGATCTGGACCGAGTACATGAAGGTGGCCGTCGACGGCATGGCCGTCGAGGACTTCCCGGAGCGGTCCGAGCCGGCACGGCCGAGCTACGTGCCGCCCGCCACCCAGGCGCCCACCGAGGCGCCGACCACCGAGGAGCCGACGGAGCCGACCACCGAGGAGCCGACGACGCCGACGGAGCCGACGACGGAGCCGAC
>JAENWO010000168.1 GCA_016649925.1 Actinomycetales bacterium | reverse complement strand
TCACCCGAGCAGGTGAAGGCAACCGAACTCGCCGGTGAGGAGATCACCGCAAAGCTGACGACGGCGCCGGGGAACGGCGCGCCGCTCGGGGGTTTGAAGGTGACGACGGAGAACGCCTGGTTCGCGGCGCGGCCGTCGGGCACCGAGGACGTCTACAAGATCTACGCCGAGTCGTTCGTCTCGCCCGAGCACCTTGCCCAGGTCCAGGCCGCCGCGAAGGACGTCGTCTCCGACGCGCTCGGCTGACGAACGTCCCGGCTCCGCGCCGGTCAGTCGAAAAACCTGCGCTGACCTATCTCGGCGCGGCGCCGGCCGAGGCGCCACCCGGCTGGGGTGCTGACCATGACGTCGTAGTAGTCGCAGGTGGCCGGTGGCCCCTCGTTGGGGAAGCACAGCAGCTTGCTGCGGGCGCGGACGGTGCCGTCCCCGTCCTGCGTGACGACGACGTTCGTGGTGCGGTGGGCGAAGAAGTTGCGGCCCTTGAACGTCGCCACGATGTCGGCGATGCCGTGGAGGTCGTCCAGCCCGAGGTTGCTCCGCTCGAACACGAAGTCCTCGGCGAACACGCGGTCCGCCCGGTCCCAGTCGTGGTCGTGGTCGACGTGCCCGTACTCGGCGAGCACCTGGTGGATCTCGACGATGTCGTCGGCGGTCAGCAAGGTCTTGTTGGTGGTCACATGAACGACAGTGCCGTCCGCGGGTCAAAACGATTCGTTCGAAGGGTGAGAGGATCAACCACGTGTTCGCGCCCTACCGACGCGTCCTGTCGAAGCCAGGCGCCCTCCACTTCTCCTCTGCCGGCGTCCTCGCCCGACTCCCGATGTCGATGGTCACCATCTCCATCGTCCTCATGCTCTCCAGCATCTACGACGCCTACGGACTCGCGGGCCGGGTGGCTGCCGCCTACGTCATCGCACAGGCCATCGGCGCTCCGCAGATCGCCAAGCTCGTCGACCGCTTCGGGCAGGCCCGGGTCATGCGTCCGTCACTGTCCATCGCGACGGTCGGCCTCATCTGCCTCGTCATCGCGGCGACCGTCCGAGCGCACGAGGGCTGGCTCTACGCCTCCGCCGTCCTCACCGGGCTGACCGTCGGCTCGATGGGTGCGATGGTCCGGGCGCGTTGGAACCGCGTGGTCGACAACCCCCGCGAGCTGCACACCGCCTACTCGCTGGAGTCCGCGCTCGACGAGCTCGTCTTCGTCGTCGGCCCGGTGCTGGCGACGTTCCTGGCGACGTCGATCTCCCCGACCGCCGGGATCGTCGTGGCGATCGCTGCTGCGGTCGGCGGCGGGTTCTGGTTCCTCGCGCAGCGCGCCACCGAACCGGCCTCCTCCGGACGTCTCCCCCAGGGCGAGCGCCGCTCCGTGATGCGCTCCGGGGGCATGATCGTCATCGCGCTCGTCTTCATGGGGATGGGCACGATCTTCGGCGCCACCGATGTCTCGACGGTCGCGTTCGCGGAGGAGGAGCACTCGAAGGCCTGGGCCGGCGGCATCCTCGCCGTCTTCGCCCTCGGCTCGCTGATCTCCGGCCTGCTGTACGGCGCCCGGCACTGGGTGACCCCGCTGTGGAAGCGCTTCACGATCGGGGTCGCCGCCCTCGCTCTGGGCGCGAGCCTCTTCTTCCTGGCGGACTCGCTGATCGCCCTGATGCTCGTCATGTTCGTCACCGGGTTCGCCATCGCCCCGACGATCATCTCCGGCAACGCCCTCGTCCAGGAGCTCGTGCCCGAGAACCGGCTGACCGAGGGACTCACCTGGGTGGGCACCGCGATCGGCGTCGGCTTCGCGATCGGCACCTCGTTGGCCGGGGAGTTCATCGACCGGTACGACGCGCACGCCGGCTTCGGTGTGGTCGTCGGCGCCGCGGTCCTGGCGACGCTGATCGCCCTTGCCGCGATCGGCACGCTGCGCTCGGGGTACCGCAGCCGGGTGTACGCGACTCTTCCTGCGGCCTGATTGCGCCGGGGACGCGCCGCGCCTGCGCCGGAAAAGCGCCCTGCACATCTCAGCCGCGGTTGAACCCCACGGCTCCTGACCTGCGCAGCTGTCTCTGCTCGGTGGCCCCGTTCGGCGCGGAGCTCGAGCGGATGATGGCCGCCGAGGCGACGATCGTCCGTCACCTCCGCGGCCGGACCCTGGAGCTGCGCTCCGCCGGCTCGCGGATGAGTGAGCGACGAGGACGTCGTCAGGTTCGTCCTCGCTTCTCTCACGCGACCAGACGGTAGAACCGGAACAGGCTGAAGTCCTCGATCGGCAGGACCTCGAACCGCTCGAAGCCGGCGCGGACGGCGTAGCCCTCGAGCGTCTGCGGGCGGATGACCGTCGCGGTCCCGAAGGACGGGCGCGAGGAGAGCCCGTCCGGCAAGCAGATGAACAGGCTGTAGCCGTACCTCAGGCGCTCGACGTCGTCGCCCGGCGCGGCGAACCGGTCCCCGACGGCCTAGTCCATGACGACCACTACGCCGACGGGCCGGACTGCTCGACGGACCGGACTGCTCGACGGACCGCCGTCAGGACGTCCACCGGTCACGACATGTCGTGGAGGCACTCGAACGCGAACGTGCCGTCGAACCCGTCCGCGCTCAGACCTGCGACGTCGGCGACACGGAGCTCCACCCGTCCGTCGACGCCAGCCTGCCGCGCGCGCCGCCGTGCCGTGTCGATCGAGGGTTCGTCGATGTCGAGGGCGACGATCCGGGCGCCGGGATACGCCCGAGCGAGTGCGATCGTCGACCAGCCGGCTCCGCAGCTGACGTCGAGGATCCGGGCGCCCGGTCGGTCGAGCAGGTCGTGGACCTGCGGGACGCCGCTCAGGGCGGCTCCGAGTCGGTGTTCGAACCAGGGCCGCGTCGACGTCGGACACCCATCCACCGAGGTGGGCCTCTCGACGCCGGGCGAATGCGTCAGTGGTGTGGTCTCGGTACCCATGGCGGCGAGGTTGGAGGGGCCGCCTGTCAGGGCCCTTTCAGGCCACCGACAGGAGAACCGCGCCCGACCGGTGGCCGGGCGCGGTTGACCATCAGAAGGACTAGACGCGTCCGCGCCTGCCGGTGAAGGACAGGATGAGGCCGATGACTAGCACGGCGACACCGATCCAGATGAGGATCTGGCCGACACCGGCGAAGCCGATGATTGCGAGGATCACGCCGACGATGATGAGGATCAACCACAAAGACATACTGACCTCCTGTTTGGGTAGGCCTGGCGGCCCATCTATCAGACATTCCCACCGACGGGGCGGTGACGCATCCCGAACCGTCCCGAGCTCGCGGACGACCAGTTCCAGGATGGCGTCCGCGACGTCGTCGGCTGTCAGGGTCGAGGTGTCGAGCACCAGATCAGCGGATACGAGCATCCATGCCCGCGACTCGACGTACGTCACGAGGTGTCGCAACCGCCAGTCCCGGGCCTCGGCGTCGGCCTCGATCCGCCGGCGCAACGTGGCCGGGTCGGCGTCGAGGACCACGTGGACGAGCTCGTGGCCGCGCGTGGCCAGTCCCGAGGCGAGCGCCTGCCAGCAGCCCTGGTCGAGCACGGTCTGGACGATCATCAGGTTGTCCCCGGTGAAGCGGGCGAGCTCGTCCGCCACGGCCGGGACGAGGGCACGCCAGGGTGCCAGGTCCCCGAAGTCGCTCATCTCGACGTCGCGCAGATGGTCACGCAGGAGGAACCCGACGCTCTCGGGGTCGAAGAGGCGGAGATCGGAGGTCTCGACGATCCGCTGCGCCGTCGTCGTCTTGCCCGATCCGTTGATCCACACCATCACGGGCACACCCTACGAGCGGGTCAGGATGGGGTGGCTTAGGTTGGTTCGATGGCCAACGCGCTCGCGCACTCCACCAGCCCGTACCTGCTTCAGCACGCCGATAACCCGGTCTACTGGCGGGAGTGGGGGCCGGAGGCTCTGTCCGAGGCGCGTGAGCGTGACGTGCCGATCCTGCTCTCCGTCGGCTATGCCGCGTGCCATTGGTGCCACGTCATGGCGCACGAGTCGTTCGAGAACGAGGCGGTTGCGGACGCCGTCAACGCCGGGTTCGTCGCGATCAAGGTGGACCGCGAGGAGCGCCCCGACATCGACGCCATCTACATGAGCGCGACGACAGCGATGACGGGCCAGGGCGGTTGGCCCATGACCTGCTTCCTCACACCGTCGGGCGACCCCTTCCACTGCGGCACCTACTATCCGCGTCCGCAGTTCCTGCGGCTGCTCGCGGGGATCCAGGACGCGTGGACCACACGGCGTCAGGAGGTGCTCGGCGGCGGAGCCGAGATCGCACAGGCTCTCCGCTCCCCGGGTCGGACCGCACCGATGACGATCGGCGAGCAGCTGCTCGACGGGGCCGAGGCTCGGCTGGCGCAGACGTTCGACGCCCGCAACGGTGGCTTCGGTTCGGCGCCCAAGTTCCCGCCGTCGATGGTGCTGGAGTTCCTGCTCCGTCACCACGCCCGCACCGGCTCGACCCGTGCGCTCGCGATGGTGGACGCCACATGTTCGGCGATGGCTCGGGGCGGCCTGTACGACCAGCTCGGCGGTGGGTTCTCCCGCTACTCCGTGGACGCGGCTTGGGTGGTCCCCCACTTCGAGAAGATGCTTTACGACAACGCGCAACTCCTGCGGGTGTACCTGCACTGGTTCCGGGCCACCGGCTCCTCGCCGGCCGAGCGCGTGGTGCGCGAGACGGCGGAGTTCCTGCTGCGGGACCTGCGCACCTCCGAGGGCGGTTTCGCGTCGTCGTTGGACGCGGACACCGCCGGCGTCGAGGGGCTGACCTACGTCTGGACACCCGGACAACTCGTCGACGTCCTCGGCGAGGAGGACGGCCGCCGCGCCGCCGCGATGTTCACGGTCACCGACGTCGGCACCTTCGAGCACGGATCGTCCACCCTGCAACTGTTGGACGACGCATCCGCCCCGCAGGTCGAGTCCGACCGAGCCGATCTCCGCGCCCGACTCTTCGCTGCGCGCTCGGCCAGGCCCCAACCTGCCCGGGACGACAAGGTGATCGCCTCCTGGAACGGCCTGGCGATCGCCGCTCTCGCCGAGGCCGGTGCGCTGCTCGACGAACCGACCTGGACCGACGCAGCCCGCACATGCGCGTCGTTCATCCTCGACTCGCATGCAGCCCCGGTCACCACGCCTGACTCGGCCGCCCTCCGTTCGCCCGGTGCCGCACCGGAGTCACCCACCGCACCGGAGTCACCCACCGCACCGGAATCACCCACCGCACCGGAATCACCCACCGCGGGTCCGAGGCTGCTGCGCTCCTCCCGCGACGGCGTGGCTGGGCGTGCCGCCGGCGTGGCGGATGACTACGGCAACCTCGCCGATGGCCTGTTGAGTCTCCACCAGGCGACCGGGGAGTCGCGCTGGTTGGCCATCGCCGGCGAACTTCTGCAGACCGCGCTGACCCATTTCGCCGACAGTTCCGGTGGCTTCTTCGACACAGCCGACGACGCCGAGCTGCTCTTCACCCGCCCGCACAGCCAGGGTGAGAATGCCGAGCCCTCGGGGACGACGGCGCTCGCCGGAGCACTGCTCACCTACTCCGCCCTCTCGGGCGAGCGCCGAGTGGAGGCGGAGTCCGCCCTCAACTCCGTCGGTGAGGTCGCCCGGCGCGACCCCAGGTTCGCCGGCTGGGCGCTCGCGGTCGCCGAGGCAGCCCTCGCCGGACCGCTGCAGGTGGCGATCGTCGGTGACGACGACGCCTCGCACCGGATGGTCCGCGTCGCCCGCGAGAGCACCTCCCCCGGGCTCGTCCTCGCCTTCGGGGATCCCGACGCCGAGGGTCAGCCCCTCCTCGAAGGTCGACCGCTCATCCACGAGTCGTCAGCCGCCTACGTCTGCCGCGGCTTCGTCTGCGACCTTCCAGTGACCGATTCCCTCGCCCTCGATGGAGTCCTTCGGGCGTAGCCCAGCATCCGCGCCTCACTGCCCCGACCGGCATGCCGGTCGCATCAACCACTCGGTCATGCCGCTCAGAACAGCGAGTCTGCTTCGGCACGGTGGGC
>JAENWO010000525.1 GCA_016649925.1 Actinomycetales bacterium | reverse complement strand
GCTCAACGGGATCGCCCTGGTGGTGTTCGTGGTGCTGATGTTCCGGTCGAACATCTTCAGCCGGGCGGCGGCGTGGTGGGGCGTTGCGGCGGCGATCCTGATGACTGTCCCGACAAACTTCGGGGTGGTCGGGCTGGTCTTCGCGATCTCATCCCTGGTCCCGTGGATGGTGCTCTCGGTGTTCCTCGCCGGGCGGTTCCGCGCCCTGAGCGCGCCGGACCCCGCAGGTCAGGCCGCGGCGGCCACGCCGGCGTAGCCCCCTCAGAGTGGAGCGATGTGGCACGACACGCCAGCGTGTCGTGCCCGCTTCGCTCCACTCGGGGCGGCGGCAGGGGCGGGGCAGACGGATGGCCCACCGGCAGGGCTCAACCCTCGGTCGGGCGCCGTGCCACCACGTGGAAAACGTGCCAGTGCTTGGGGCCGGTGTAGGCCATGCCGTCGGCGTCCTCCTCGCGCCAGCTGACCACGTCCAGCCCGGCGATGAGTGCGCGGGCCTGCGCCTCGGTGTGGAAGGTCATCTCCGGGTCGCCGAAGCTCGTGTCGTGCGGGCCGAAGACCTGGACGGCCAGCACCGCCCCTGGTCGTAGCGCGGCTCGGACGGTTGCCCAGACGCGGTCGAAGTGCTCCGGCGGGCAGTAGGGCAGCGCGTACGAGGAATGGATCAGGTCGGCTTCCGGGAGCGCGTCGATCTCCGCGTAGGCCAGGTGGTGGATGTGCAGGCGGCCGGCGTGGTCGGCCGGGGTGCGCTCGGCGAGACGTCGCAGGACTGCCGGTTCGCCGTCGACGGCATGCACGGTCCAGCCCTGCTCCAGCAGGGCGGTGACCTCGACGCCCTCGCCGCAGCCGAGGTCGACGGCGACGCGGTCCTCGGTCGGCACGCCGGACGCGTCGGGGCTCGTGCTCGGGCCGACGGCGTCCAGGGCCATGTCCAGCGACGGGCGCGGGCGGCGGCCCGACTGATGGGCGTTGTACTCGTCCCAGCTGACGTCGTGCGGCACGCCAGCGAGCGTAGCTGGGCGCGTCCCGGCGGTTCGTCGCGTTCACCGGGCACGCGATCTCGCACCCGACGGTGCGTCGGCGGCCCGCTGGTGCGGGGTCGGGCAGCGAATGTCACGGATAGCGCGACATTCGCTGCAGAACCCGCGGGGTGGGCGCGGTCGTTCGGCAGCAGATCTGCCCGGTGCTCCCGGCGGAGAGGACGGGGAAGAGTCATAGGATGAATCCCATGCGCGGTGAGTACAAGGTCCCCGGCGGCAAGCTCGTCGCGGTCGATGTCGAGGTGGCCGACGGCCGGATCGCCCGCGCCGCCGTCAGCGGCGACTTCTTCCTCGAACCCGACGAAGCCCTCGAGGCCATCGACGCAGCCATCCTCGGCATGCCGCAGGGTGCAACGGTGGCCCAGCTGACCGGCATCGTGCAGAGCGTGCTGGGCGCGGACGTGACGATGGTGGGCTTCACGCCGGAGGCGGTGGCGATCGCTGTCCGGCGGGCCTTGGGGCACGCCACCCGCTGGGAGGACCACACATTCGAGATCGTGCACGAGGGCCCGGAGTCCCCGGCGATGCACATGGCGCTGGACCAGGTGCTCTCGGAGGCCGTCGGGGCGGGCGCGCGCCGTCCGACGCTGCGGATCTGGGAGTGGGGCGCGCCCGCGGTGGTGATCGGCTCGTTCCAGTCGCTGCGCAACGAGGTGGACGCCGACGGCGCAGCTCGGCACGGCATCACCGTGGTCCGGCGGATCTCCGGCGGGGGAGCGATGTTCATCGAGCCCGGGAACACGATCACGTACTCGCTGACGGTGCCCGCGTCGCTCGTCGAGGGGCTCAGCTTCGAGCGGTCCTACGCGTTCCTCGACGACTGGGTGCTCGGCGCCCTTGGCGAACTGGGCATCGAGGCCACCTACGTGCCGATCAACGACATCGCCTCGCCGGTCGGCAAGATCGCCGGGGCTGCGCAGAAGCGGCTGGCCAACGGTGCGGTGCTGCACCACGTGACGATGGCCTACGACATCGACGCGGACAAGATGCTCGAGGTGCTGCGGATCGGCCGG
>JAENWO010000393.1 GCA_016649925.1 Actinomycetales bacterium | reverse complement strand
TGGTCTGGCTTGCGTCGGATGCCGGACAGGACGGCGGGGTCGTAGCCCGTGAGGCCGCCAACGGTGACGCCGATGGATCGCGCCTCGGCGGTGACGACCTGGCTCTCTAGTCGGGCGACGCGCTCTCGGGCGCGGGTCAGGCGGTCGGCGGTGGTCACAGCAGCGCTCCCTGTCCCTCGTGGTGGTTGGCCTGGTCCCCGAACGCTTGGAGCTCGTCGGCGAGCGCGTCCCACCGGGCGGCGTCGGCGCTGCACGCGGCGGCCTCGGCGCGCGCGCCTGTGGCCATAGCCCGGTAGTGGGCGAGGGCCACGCGGGATGCCGGGGTGAGGACGGGCGGGGTCCGGTCGCTGTCGCTCATGGCCGGCCGTCCCTGGCGATGTGGGCGGCGATCTCGCACGCGGACGTGAAGCCGTCGTCGAACGCGGCACCGTAGGACGAGACGTGCTCGCTGCGGAGGGTGTCGATCCTCGCCGCGGCCTGCTCCCGGACGGCCACCGTGATCAGCGGGGCGGCAGCGGTGACGGCAACTTCGGCTAGGCACCACTCGCACATGTAGCGGGGACGGTCTGGGTGCTTCGGGCAGTACCAGTCGCGCGCCATGTCCGCGAGGGCCTTGCCGCCTGCACCCGCCGCCGCACTCAGGTCCAGCGCGCTCACGTCGCGCCCCCTGCCCGGCTCACACGTGCGGCGTCGGCGCGGTCCAGTAGCAGCCGGTACGCCAGAGCCCAGGTGAGGGAGTGAGCGGCACCCCCGTCGAGGACCATCGCCGCCGCGATCCCGGCGCAGTCCAGGGCTGCCCGGCGGAACGTGGTCTGCGCGAGGTCAAGCGGCTCGACCGGGTGGCGTCGCGACTCGTCCCACTCCCGCTGCACCCGCGCCTGTTCGAGTCCCCACGCGGCAGCCCCGCGCACGGTCGTCAGGTCACGCTCGGGCGGGGCGTCGGTGGCCTCGGTCCCGTCGTGGCGAGAGTAGTAATTCTCAGCGTCGAAGTCGGTCATGAGGACACCTCCATTGAGGTGGTCGCCGGGACCGTCGTCACCCGGTACGTGTGCACGTCCCTACGGACAGCGACCCGCCAGATCCGACGAGCAGTGATCGCTCCGATCGAATCGGGAGCCTCGGACGCCCACCAGCGGGCTTCGGCCTCGGTCTTGAAGGCTTGGATTGCGGAGCGCGATACGCCCGCCTCGGTCCCAAGCCACACCTCGCGCGGCAACCAGTGATGACGGTTTGCGGTCATGACGCGCCACCCGCGGCGGCGTCATCCGTGGCGGTCGGCACGGGTCGGCCCATCAGGTCGAGGACCACAGTGCGTCCGTCGTCCTCGGACAGGTCGGCGCGGGACTTAATCTCCCGGCCGAGGATCTTCGACATGCCCGCACGCTGCGTGGCCGCGTCGGTGATGCCGTGCTTGGTCAGCTCGGCGAACATCTGCCGGCGGGTGTGATCCGTCAGCGGCTCGGGTGGGGCGTCGGGATCCGGCTCCCAGGCGTCGACCTTGGTCTCGACGACCACCTCGGCGTCCTGCACGTCCTCAGCGGGGGCGTCCGGGTGGAGGGCGGCGCGCATCCGGTCAGGGCCGGACGGCGGGGCGCTGATCGCGACCGGCTTGACCGGGAGTCCGTCGACGCCGACCTCGGCGCCGAGTTCCTCCGGGGTGTAGACGACGCCGAGCAGCGCGTCAGAGGCGCCCATGCGGGCAACCTCGGTGATGGCCCGCGCCCGGAGCATCGCGGCCGGGTAGTTCTTCCACACGCCCTTGGTCGCGAGCCCGGCGGTCCTGGCCCGGTCGAGGGTCCAGGTCGCCTCGTAGGTGAACTCGGGGTCGTCGGCGCGGATGATCTGCGCGGTGGCGGTCGTGTCGTCCCCGGTGATGCGGAGACGATGCCCGGCTCGGCGGACGAGGCCCGCGATGAGTTCGGCGGACGCGGTCGGCTTGCCCTCGATGACGTGGATGCTCGTGATGGCGTTGATGCGTTCGATGCCGAGGGCGTCGGCGTACTCGACGGCGAACAGCAGGTTGCCGGGGTTGCCGCGGTACTGGGCCGGGAGCAGGGTCGCGGGGGCCATCGCCCGGGACCACTCCATCTTCTCGGTGAGGTCGGCGGTCTGGCGGACGGCGACGTCGGTGCTGGTCACGCTGCGGCTCCTTCGATGGCTGCGGGGGTGGCGACCGGGATGGGCCGCTTCCGGTTGTTCTGCTGCCGGGCGACGCGCACGCCCCCGGCGGTGACGTACTGGGCGTTGCCGACGGCCTCCATGAGCCGGGAGTCGGCCAAGCGCGCCGCGTCCACGGCGGCGTCCTCGGCAACCCGCGCGGTCCACCACTCGGCCGCGAAGTCCGGGTCGACGTCGGCCGCGACGCCCTTGGCGATGTCACCGCGCTGGACACGCAGCACCTCGAACGTGGCGACGTGGTCGTCCAGGGGCGGCGGGACGTCGGCGGACAGGGACAGGTAGAACCGGTGGCAGCGTGCGATGAGGTCGGCCTGGATCGCCTCGTCGCGCTCGACCACGTACTCCTCGAAGCGCAGGAATGGGCCCAGTAGGGCGACGTAGCACCGGGCGGCCTCGGGCGTCATGGCGAGTTGCCAGTAGACCTGCGTCAGTACGTGCGTCGGGATCTCGTCAGTGCCGGACTGGCCCCACTCGTCAACCTCGGACGAGGACTTGGCCTCGACGATGACGCGCTCGACGGGCGATGCGATCGGGGCGTCGTCGTCGGCCGGGTCGTACCGCCATGCGAAGTCGTCCAAGGTTGCCGCCGCCCAGGGCAGGTCGGGGCGGGTGACGTACCGCTGCGCGTCGTGGTCGGTGAACTCGGGGTGCTGGTCATGCCACCACGCGAGGATCCCGGCCTCGAGGTACTGGCCGCGGCTCTTGGCTTGGGCGTTGGTCCCGTCGTCGGACGGCACCTCTCCGCGCATCTTGGCCCACATGGACCGCGGCGAGTCCCACGGGCTGACGCCGATGATCGCGGCAACCTTCGACGCGGTGACGAGCTTCGACCACTCGGCCGACCCCGGCGCCGGCGCGCTCACGATCCACCTCCCGGCATCCCGCTCACGGCGAGCACGGCGGCGAACATGAGGGCGCCGAGGGCGTCGGCCACGCGAGGGTGGGCTTCGAGCCAGCGCTGGGCGGTCATGGCGTCACGCCTAGGGCGGCGGCGATCAGGTCACGCAGTTCCTCAGCGACCTGCCGGTGCGTCACCTTGAG
>JAENWO010000329.1 GCA_016649925.1 Actinomycetales bacterium | reverse complement strand
GTCCCCGCGAGCCGTGCTGGCGTCGGCCCGCGCCCAAGCCTCAGCCCCGCGCGGGGCTGAGGCTTGGGCGCGGGCCGACGCCAGCACGGCTCGCGGGGACGCCGTCGCGCCCTCTCCGCGCGCGCCGCATGCGCGTGCCACCCGCCCTGAGGCAGACTGACCGCGTGAGAATCGTCGGAAACGTACGCCGGGCCGGAGGGTCCGTGCGGAGCCCACGACCCATCGGACGGGCTCCCTCCCGCGGTGCCCAGCCGTTCGTGCACCGGTTGCCGGAGAGCCATCTGCGGGCCGAGGACAACGGCGACGGCGTCCCCCGGTGGATGCGCAAGACGGCCGGGTATTCGTGGCGCATCCTCGTCATCCTGGCGATCATCGCGTTGCTTGTGTGGGCGATGGCGCGCATCCAGCTGGTGTTCGTGGCGGTGTTCCTCGCCCTGGTGGTCAGCGCGGTGTTGCGGCCCCTGGTCAGCCTTTTCGCCCGAGTGATGCCGAGGGGCCTGGCCACCGCCCTGGCGATGCTCACCGGCCTCCTCGTCGTGGGTGGTCTGCTGACCTACGTCGTCACCTCAGTGACGGGCCAGTGGGAGAGGCTCTCGGTACAGTTCTCTGACGGCATCGAGCAGCTGTTCACGTTCGTGGCGGACGGCCCCTTCGGGCTCCACATCACGGCAGAGCAGATCAACGAGTGGCTCGCGACCGGCCAGCAGTGGCTGGTCGACAACCAGACGAACGTGCTCGGCCAGGTCGCGGCGAGCGCCGGGTCCGTGTTCGAGGTGTTCGCCGCGATCGCACTGGCGACGTTCTGCACCGTGTTCTTCCTCGCCCGGGGCAGCGAGATGTGGCGATGGTTCATCAACCAGCTGCCCACCCGGGTGCGGGAGAGCTGGGTCGTGGCGGGCGGCGCCGGGTGGTACACGTTCTCCGGGTACGCCCGAGGCACCGTGATCATCGCGGTGACCGACGGGATCCTGGCGGCCATCATCCTGGTCTTCGCGGGGGTGCCGCTGGCAGCGCCGCTCGCGGTGCTCGTGTTCATCGGTGCGTTCATCCCACTGATCGGAGCACCGGCCGCGATGATCATCGCCATGGTGGTGGCCCTCGCCGTCAACGGCGTGCTCAATGCGCTCGTCGTCGGGATCGGGATCGCCCTGATCGGACAGTTCGAGGGCCACATCCTGGAACCGCTCGTGATGGGCAAGCAGGTCTCCCTACACCCTGTGGTGGTTGCCCTCGCGGTCACTTCCGGCACCCTGGTCGCCGGCATCCTCGGTGCCGTGGTGGTGATCCCGCTGGTGGCGGTGTGCTGGGCCGTCTACTCCAAGCTGCGCACCCTCGAGCCGCCGACGGAGGAGCTCCCCTCGCCCAAGCGGGTGGCGCGGGACAGCCGCTCGCTGTCCTGACGCACGGTCCTGACGCACGGTCCTGACGCACGGTCCTGACGCGTTAGCGGAAGTCCCGTGAGCTCGTCGCCACGCGCAGGCTGAGCGGGCTGATCTTGTCCGCCATGAGGTTCGTGACGCCGTCGGCGTACTCCACGGTGCCGCGGATCACCAGGGCCGCGCTCGTGCGGGCCACCCGGCGGTGCCGGGCCCACAGACCCGGCGAGCAGATGATGTTGAGCAGGCCGGTCTCGTCCTCCAGGGACAGGAACGTCACCCCCCGCGCGGTGTGTGGCCGCTGCCGGTGGGTGACCACCCCGGCCACCTGTACCCGGGAACCGAACCCGGCGCGCTGCACGTCGACCACCCGGAGCACCCCGCCGGCGTCCAGGTCAGCCCGGATGAACTCGGTGGGGTAGGAGTCGGTGGACAGGCCCGTGGCCCACACGTCCGCCACGGCCGTCTCCACCGGTTCCATCCTCGGCAGGGTGGGCAGGTCGATCCCGACAGCGGTGAACGGCAACGGTTCCTGCACCGCCCGGACGGTGGCCCCCGCCACCGTGCGGACCACCTGGGTGGTGCCGCTCTCCCCCGCGAGTGCCCCGGCGAGCCACAGTGCCTCGCGCCGGGACAGCCCGAAGCAGTCCAGCGCACCGGCGGTGGCGAGCGCCTCGAGCTGGGCGGCGGAGAGCCGCACCCGGCGGGAGAGGTCGGCGACGTCGTCGAACGGGGCCGCCTCGCGCGCGGCGACGATCCGCTCCGCCGTCTTCTCCCCGATCCCCCGGACCGGGGCGAGGCCGAGACGCACGGCGAGGGCGCCGTCGTCGGCTCGTTCGACGATCGCCTGCACCGCGGAGGAGGTGACGTCCGCGCGCTCCACCCGCACCCCACGTCGTCGGGCATCGGCCACCAGGGACTGCGGGGAGTAGAAGCCCATCGGCTGAGCGGCCAGCAACCCCGCGTAGAACGCCTCCGGGTGGTGCACCTTGAGCCACGCGCTCGCGTAGACGAGGTAGGCGAAGGAGAACGCGTGCGACTCGGGGAAGCCGAAGTCGGAGAACGCCTTGAGTTTCTCGAAGATCTGCTCGCCGGTCGCGGCATCCACGCCCCGTTCGGCCATCCCGGACAGCAGGCGGGCGTGCAGCGCCTCCATCCGTTCCGCGGAGCGCTTCGAGCCCATCGCCCGACGCAGCTGGTCCGCCTCGGACGCGCTGAACCCGGCGACGTCGATAGCGATCTGCATGAGCTGCTCCTGGAACAGCGGCACCCCGAGCGTCTTGGCCAGGGCCGGTTCGAGGAGCGGGTGCAGGTAGGTGATCTCCTCCCGACCGTTCGCACGGCGGATGTAGGGGTGCACCGAGTTGCCCTGGATCGGGCCTGGCCGGATGAGGGCCACCTCGACGACGATGTCGTAGAACCTCCGGGGCCGCAGCCGCGGGAGCGTGGCCATCTGGGCGCGAGACTCCACCTGGAACACACCGACCGTCTCGGCCGCGCAGAGCAGGTCGTAGACGCCCCTGTCCTCCTGCGGCAGCGAGTGCAGGCCGACGTCGACGCCCTCGATCTCCTTCAGCGAGGTGAACGCGAGCCGCAGGGCGGTGAGCATGCCCAGGCCGAGCAGGTCGAACTTCACCAGGCCGGCGTCGGCGCAGTCGTCCTTGTCCCACTGCAGCACGGTGCGGCCGGGCATCGTGGCCCACTCCACCGGGCACACGTCGATCACCGGACGGTCGCACAGCACCATGCCGCCGGAGTGGATGCCCAGGTGCCGGGGCAGGCGCAGCATCCGCTCGGCGATGTCGACGACGGAGGACGGGATATCGCTCACGTCGCTGTTCGCGCTCGGTCCCGTCTCCTCCCACCGCCCGTCCCTCCCGTTGCGGCCCTCGTCCTCGGCCGGGCCGCGCAGGCTCCCCCACCGCTCGATGCCCTTGGACCAGGCGTCCTGCTGCCCGACGTCGTAGCCAAGTGCGCGCGCGGCGTCCCGGATCGCGGAGCGCGGCCGGTAGGAGATGACGTTCGCCACCTGCGCGGCGTGGGTGCGCCCGTACCGGGAGTAGACGAACTGGATGACCTCCTCCCGGCGGCGGGACTCGATGTCGACGTCGATGTCCGGCGGTCCGGAGCGGCCCGGGGAGAGGAACCGCTCGAACAGCAGACGGTGCCGGACGGCGTCGACGGCGGTGATCCCGAGGGCGTAGCAGACGGCCGAGTTCGCGGCCGAGCCGCGGCCCTGGCACAGGATGCCGTTGGCCCGGCAGAACTCGACGATCTCGTGGACGATGAGGAAGTACCCGGGGAAGTCCAGCTCGGTGATGATGTCCAGCTCGTGCTCGAGCATCGCATAGGCGCCCCGCTGCCGTTCCGCCTCGGGTGGTCCGTAGCGCTCGAGCGCGGCCCGGCGGACCAGCTCGCGCAGCCAGGTGGCCTCGGTGTGGCCCGGGGGGACCGGGTGCGGCGGGAGGTTCGGGGCGACCAGGCGCAGG
>JAENWO010000127.1 GCA_016649925.1 Actinomycetales bacterium | reverse complement strand
GCACGGCCCGCGTCAGCGCACGACCAGTGTCAGCGCACGACCAGTGTCAGCGCACGACCCGCGTCAGCGCACGGCCCGCGTCAGCGCACGGCCCGCGTCAGCGCACGGCCCGCGTCAGCGCACGGAGGCGATCAGGAACCCGTCGTAGCCCTTCGAGCCGACGGTCTGCAGGACGGAGGCGTCCAGGCGGTCCGAGGCCGCGACAAGGTCCAACATCCGCCGCGTCCCGACGACGCCCGGTGAGGTGTCGGACAGATCGGCCACGGACCCACCGCGCACCACGTTGTCGACGACGATCACTCCGCCGGAGCGCGTCAGCTTCAACGCCCACTCCAGGTACTCGGGGTTGTTCTCCTTGTCGGCGTCGATGAAGACCAGGTCGAACGGCCGGTCCGCGTCGTGCGCCACCCCGGGCAGGGTGTCCAGCGCTGCTCCCACCCGGATCTCCGTGACACCTCCCAGGCCGGCCCGCTCGAGGTTGCGACGGGCGACCTCGGCGTGCGCGGGGGAGTGCTCGAGGGTGACGAGCCGTCCGTCGTCGGGCAGCGCGCGCGCGAGGTGGATCGTCGAGTAGCCGAACAGGGTGCCGATCTCCAGGATCCGGCGCGCGCGGACCGTGCGGGCGAGGACCTCGAGGAACCCGGCCTGGAGGGCGGAGACCTGGATCTGCGGCAGCCCCGCGGCCTTGCCGTCCCGCAGGGCGGCCGCGAGGGAGGTGTCCTGCGGCCGGATCCGCTCGGCGAAGAACTCGTCGACGTCGTTCCAGATGCTCTCGGTCATCGTCACTCCTCGGTTCGGTGGGTCGCTGCCGCCGCGGCGTCGACGAGCCACAGCGTGAGCTCACGGCCCCGCGCTGCGGCGACCGGTGCCTCGTGAGGGTCCGCACCGGCGAGGGCGCGGGCGACGGCGTCGGCCTTCTCCGCGCCGGAGACGACGAGCCAGACCTGCCGGGCGCTGGTGATGGCGGGCAACGTGAGGGAGACCCGCTCCGACGGCGGCTTGGGGGAGTTCGTGACCCCGACCGTGGCCCGGTCCGTCACGTCGATCGTCGCGTGCCCGGGGAAGAGCGACGCGATGTGCGCGTCCGGTCCCATGCCCAGCAGGACGACGTCGAACGGCGGGACCTGCTCGCCGTCGTCGGCCCACCGGGCGAGCTCGGCGGCGTAGACGTCCGCGCCCTCCGCGGGGGACGAGACGTCGTCCGAGGACGGCATCGGGTGGACGTTCTCCGGCGGGATCGGCAGGTGGTCGAACAGGGCCTCGCGGGCCTGGCCGTCGTTACGCTCGGCGTCGCCGGCCCGGACCAGCCGCTCGTCGCCCCACCACACGTGCACCCCGGTCCAGTCGACGGCGCCGCGCAGTGCCGAGGTGCGCACCCGCTCCAACGTCTTGATCCCGATCGTGCCGCCGGTGACGGCGATGTGCACGGGATGGCGCAGCGACTGCGCGTCCAGGATCGCCAGCAGGAGACGTGCGGCGGTGGCCTCGGCAAGGTCCTCGGCGCTGGCATGGACGACGACGGCGCGCTCGGCACTCATGCCGTCGTCACCTTCGGCCGCCCCTTGACCAGGGCCAGCTCGTAGATCTCGTCCGGGTCGAGGCGGCGCAGGTCCTCCATCAGGCAGTCGGCCAGCGGCCGCATCGCCATCGCGATCTGGAGTTGCGGCTGACCGGGCTGCGCGAGGGTCACCACAGCGCTGCCCTCCGGGCGGCGCATCGTGATCGGTCCGCTCCGACGGTCGAGCGTGATCCCCGTGATCGCCGAGGCTCCCGCCTCGTGCTTGATGGTGACTTCCACCTTGAGGGCGGCGGCGAGCCACGCGGCGAAGAGGTACGTGGACGGTCGTGATCCGTTGCCCAGGACCTGCACCGAGCGCACCGTCTCGTACGGCGGCTCGTCCAGGGCGGCGGCGACCAGCCCGCGCCACAGGGTGACCCGCGCCCAGGAGAGGTCCGTGTCACCGGGGGTGTAGGTCTTGGCGAGCCCGCGCAGGCTCTCGATCGGCCTCGTGCAGGCGTCGACGTCGCTGATCCGCCGCTGGGCCATCTTCCCCAGCGGGTCCGCAGCCATGTCCTCGGGTGGGTCGTGCGGCCACCAGAGGACGATCGGGGCGTCGGGCAGCAACAGCGGGATGACGAGGGTGTCGACCTCGCGGCGGGCCGGGCCGGTGGGGCGCAGCATGATGACCTCGCTGGCCCCGGCGTCGCCGCCGATGCGGATCTCCGCGTCCAGCCCGGCGGACTTGCGGCCGTCACCCGGATCGACCACGATCACGCGGCACGGGTGCTCCCGGCTGGCGATGTTCGCGGCCTCGACGGCCGGCTCGATGTCGTCACCGGAGGCCACGATCACGAGCGTGAGGACCCGGCCCAGGGCGACGGCGCCGCCCTCCTCGCGCAGGTCCACCAGCTTCGCCCCGATCTCGGAGGTGTTGGTGCCCTTGAGGGTGATGATCATGGTCGCCTCCACGTTCGTCCGTCGCGCGCCAGCATGGGGTCCGCCGACGGCGGTCCCCAGGTGCCCGGGCGGTAGGACTCCGGCTTCCCGTGCGTGGCCCAGTAGTCGATGATCGGGTCGAGGATCTCCCAGGAGAGCTCCACCTCCCGCTGCTGCGGGAACAGCGGCGGGTCACCCAGGAGCACGTCGAGCAGCAACCGCTCATACGCCTCCGGGGAGGACTCGGTGAAGGCGTGGCCGTAGCCGAAGTCCATGGTCACGTCCCGGACCTCCATCGCGGTGCCCGGCACCTTCGAACCGAACCTGATCGTCACGCCCTCGTCCGGCTGGACGCGGATGACGATCGCGTTCTGCCCGAGCTCCTGCGTCTCGTTCAGGTCGAACGGCAGGTGCGGGGCCCGCTTGAAGACGATAGCGATCTCGGTGACCCGGCGGCCGAGGCGTTTGCCGGTCCGCAGGTAGAACGGCACGCCCGCCCAGCGGCGGGTGTCGATGTCCAGCCGGATCGCGGCGTAGGTCTCAGTGGTGGAGTCGGCGTTCATGCCCTCCTCCTCGAGGTAGCCGAGGACTTCCTCCCCGCCCTGCCACCCGCCGTCGTACTGGCCTCGCGCGGTGTGCCGACCCAGGTCGCGTGGCAGCCGGACGGCGGAGAGGACCTTCTCCTTCTCCGCGCGGAGCGCGGCCGCGTCGAAGGAGACGGGCTCCTCCATGGCGGTCAGCGCCAGCAGCTGGAGCAGGTGGTTCTGGATCACGTCGCGCGCCGCGCCGATGCCGTCGTAGTACCCGGCGCGTGAGCCGATGCCGATGTCCTCGGCCATGGTGATCTGCACGTGGTCGACGTAGTTGGCGTTCCAGATCGGCTCGAACAGCTGGTTCGCGAACCGCAGCGCGAGCAGGTTCTGGACGGTCTCCTTGCCGAGGTAGTGGTCGATCCGGAACACCGACTCCGGCGGGAAGACCCGCTCCACGACGTCGTTGAGCTCACGGGCGCTGGTGAGGTCGTGGCCGAACGGCTTCTCGATGACCACGCGCCGCCACGTGCCCGGCTTCGACTGGGACAGCCCGGACTCGGCGAGCTGCTCGCAGACGAGCGGGAACGCGCTCGGCGGCACGGCGAGGTAGAAGGCGTGGTTCCCGGCGGTGCCACGTTCCTCGTCGAGCTTCTGCACGGTCGTCGCCAGCCGGGCGAACGCCTGGTCGTCCGAGAACTCCCCGGAGACGAAGCGGATGCCCTTCGAGAGCTGCTCCCAGACCGCCTCGTCGAACGGGGTCCGGCAGTTCTCCTTGATCGCGTCGTGGGCGATCTTCCGGAAGTCCTGGTCCTCCCAATCGCGTCGGGCGAAGCCGGTCAACCCGAAACCAGGCGGCAGGAGCCCCCGGTTGGCCAGGTCGTAGACCGCCGGCATGAGCTTCTTGCGCGCCAGGTCCCCGGTCACGCCGAAGATCACCAGACCGCTCGGCCCGGCGATCCGGGGGAGCCGCCGATCGGCGGCGTCGCGCAGCGGGTTCTGGCCGTCGGCCACCTTCACCGGCGCCATCAGGCGATCCCACCCGGGAGCATGACCCCGGAGCGGGTGGCGGCGTCCGGCCGCGTCATCGGCTCGTCTCGGTGGTCGACGCCGGAGCGGCGGACATGCCGTCCGCGACGATCTGCCGCATCTCGCCCCAGCTCTTCTCGAAGGCCTCCACGCCCGAGGTCTCGAGGTCCTCCAGGATGTTCTCGGACGGCACGCCGAGACGCTCGACGGCGTCCAGCACCTCGCGGGACGCCTCGTAGGTGCCGTGGACGGTGTCCTCACCCGTGGCCGGGGAGTGGTCGGCGACCGCGAGCAGCGTCTTGGTGGGCATGGTGTTCACGACGTCAGCGGCGACCAGCTCGTCCACGTACATGGTGTCGGGGTACGCCGGGTCCTTCGTGCCCGTGGAGGCCCACAGCGGCCGCTGGCGGTGCGCACCGGCGTCGGCCAGCTGCGCGAACCTGGGCGTGGAGAAGATCTCCTCGTAGACCTGGTACGCGAGGCGCGCGTTCGCGATCGCCGCCTTGCCCTTGAGGTCGATGGCCTCCTCGGTCCCGATCTCGTCCAGCGCCGCGTCGACCTTGGAGTCGATGCGCGAGAGGAAGACGGATGAGACGGAGCGGATCGTCGACAGGTCCTTGCCGGCCGCCTGGGCCTTCTCCAGACCGTCGACGTAGGCCTGAGCCACAGCGCGGAACCGGTCGAGGCTGAAGATCAGGGTCACGTTGATGCTGATACCGGCCGCGATCGCCGCGGTGACGGCCGGCAGTCCCTCCAGCGTCGCGGGGATCTTCACGAACAGGTTGGGCCGGTCCACGGTGGTCCACAGCATGTGGGCAGCGGCGATCGTGCCCTCGGTGTCGCGGTCGAGCCGTGGGTCCACCTCGATCGACACCCGGCCGTCCTTGCCGTCGGTTGCGCGGTAGACGTCCATGAACACGTCGCACGCGTTCCGCACGTCCTCGGTCGTCAGGGCGACGACGGCATCCTCGACGGACGTCTTGCTGGCGCCCAGCTCGGCGAGCTGGGCGTCGTAGGCGGTGCCGTCGGCGACGGCCTTGGCGAAGATCGTGGGGTTCGTCGTCACCCCCACCACATGCTTCGTGTCGATCAGCTCCTTCAGCCGTCCCGACTCGATGGCTGCACGGGACAGGTCATCGAGCCAGACCGACACCCCGGCCGCGCTGATGCGGGCCAGGGCGTCGGTGGCCGATGAGGACGGTGCTTCGCTCATCACGCTCTCCATGTTCGACGTGGATGGATCTTCAGTTGTGGCTGGCGGCCGCGCTCAGCGCTGGTCGCCGGTACCGCTGGCGGTCGCGGGCTGGTCGAGTCCGGGTGTGTCCCCACCGCGGGCGGCGGCGATGGACTCCTCGGCAGCTGCCACAGCGGCCGCCGGGGTGATCCCGAACTCCTTGAACAGTGTCTCGGCGTCGGCGGAGGCACCGTAGTGCTCCAGCGAGACGAAACGACCGGCGTCGCCGAGGTAGCGGTACCAGCTCAGGGCGATCCCGGCCTCGATGCTGACCCGCGCCCGGACGCTGCGAGGCAGCACGGACTCGCGGTAGTCCTGGTCCTGGGCGTCGAACCACTCCAGGCACGGGGCTGAGACGACGCGGGCGCCGATCCCCTTGGCCTCGAGCTGCTCACGGGCGGCCACGGCGATCTGCACCTCCGATCCGGTCGCGATCAGGATGACGTCCGGCGTGCCGGTGCTCGCCTCGATCAGCACGTACGCGCCCTTGGCCAAGCCCTCGGCGCCGGCGAAGCCGTCTGTGCCACGCGGGAACGTCGGCACGTTCTGCCGTGTCAGCACGATGCCGGCCGGGCCGTCGGTGCGCTCGAGGATCGCCTTCCAGGCCTGGGCGGTCTCGTTGGCGTCCGCCGGGCGGACCAGGGAGAGGCCGGGGATGGCGCGCACGGCGGCGAGGTGCTCCACCGGCTGGTGCGTGGGTCCGTCCTCGCCCAGGCCGATCGAGTCGTGGGTCCAGACGTAGATCGACGGCACGCCCATCAAGGAGGCCAGGCGCACCGCAGGGCGCATGTAGTCGCTGAAGGTGAAGAACGTGCCGCCGTAGCCGCGGGTCAGCCCGTGCAGGACGATGCCGTTGACGATGGCGCCCATCGCGTGCTCACGGATGCCGAAGTGCAACGTGCGGCCGTAGATGTTGCCTTGGAACTCCTCGGTGGAGCGGTCCTCGGGCAGGAACGACGGCTCACCCTTCATCGTCGTGTTGTTCGACCCGGCGAGGTCGGCGGAGCCGCCCCACAGCTCGGGCAGCACGCCGGCGAGGGCTGAGAGCACAGAGCCGGACGCGGATCGCGTCGCGACGGACTTGCCGGCCTCGAACGTGGGCAGCGCCTCGTCCCAGCCCTCGGGGAGCCCGCGTGCGCGCAGGCGCGTCAGCAGTGCGGCGCGCTCCGGGTTCGCCGCGGTCCAGGCGGCGAACGACTCGTCCCACTCGGCGTGCGCCCGGGCGCCGCGCTCGCCCACCTTGCGGGCGTGCTCGAGCACCTCGGGCGCCACCTCGAAGGTCTTCTCGGGGTCGAAGCCGAGCACCTCCTTGAGGCCCTTGACCTCCCCGGCGCCGAGCTTCGAGCCGTGCGCGCCGTGCGTGTTCCGCTTCGTGGGGGCGGGCCACGCGATGATCGTGCGGAGCGCGATGAAGCTCGGCTTGTCCCTCTGGGCGCGGGCCCCCTCGAGCGCCGCGGCGAGGGCGTCGACGTCCTCGACGTAGCCGCCGTCGTCGGTGGTCCAGTTCACGCGCTGGGTGTGCCAGCCGTAGGCCCCGTAGCGGGCCACGACGTCCTCGGTGAACGCGACGTCGGTGTCGCCCTCGATGGAGATGTGGTTGTCGTCCCAGAGGACGATGAGGTTGCCGAGCTCCTGAGTACCGGCGAGCGAAGAAACCTCGCTGCTGACACCCTCCTGGAGGTCGCCGTCGGAGGCGATGACGTAGATGTGGTGGTCGAACGGGGACTCACCGGG
>JAENWO010000478.1 GCA_016649925.1 Actinomycetales bacterium | reverse complement strand
GCGAGTGCTGGCGTTTCATCTCATATCTCGAGATATGAGATGAAACGCCAGCACTCGCGTGCCGGGGTTCTCGCGTGCCGGGGGTTTGGCGTTCAGTCCTCGAGTCCGAGGGCGAAGGCCGCCTCGAGGTCGTGCTGGGAGTACGCCTGGAAGGCGATGTAGGTCTGGGTCCGTTCGACGCCCTCGACCTTGCCGATCCGGTCAGCGATGATGCCGGCGAGCTGCTCGTGCTGCGCGACCCGGACCACGGCGATCAGGTCGATATCACCGGTGACGGAGTACACCTCGCTCACGCCGTCGAGCTCGGCGACCTCTTGGGCGACCTCGGGGATCAGGGCGACATCGGCGTCGATCAGGACGATCGCGGTGAGCATGGCTCCTCCTGGGTGGGGCGCGGCGGGTGCACGGGGTCCATCATGCCGCGCCGGGCCCGTGTCGGAGCGCCGGCGGGACCTCCCGTTTCGCGAGCGGCGCGCCCGCCGGCTCCTCGTGCTCAGTGCCCGAGCCGGTCCGGGGACCGAGCACGCGGGACTCGAGGACCCGGGGGTCCACCTGGCCGACGCCGAGTGTACGCAGGTACCGTCCTGCCCCGCCCACGGGCCAGGACCACCCGACCGAGGTGTCGGCCGACTCGAACTGGATGAGGCGCGTTCCCGGGGTCTCCAGCCAAGTCGCGAGCAGCTCGGACTCCTCCGCGCTCGCACCACCGCCGAGCCGCTCGGGCTCGGCGACGGACTCACCCCCGGCGCGCAGCGACTCCACGACGGTGAGCGGGTTCGCACCGTGGGGGCTGACAGCGGTCCCGGCGAAGCGGCCGTACCGCACCAGGACGATCTCCCAGCCGCCCTCGCGGGGCTGTGCGGCGACGATCTCCTCGGCCTGCTGCAACGGCGCGAGCCGCTGGGTGCGGGCCGCCGCGCGAAGGAACGCGGCCAGCCGGTCGCGGTGCCCCCCGGCCTCCTCGAACCGCAGCTGCGCGCTCAGGTGCGCGATGGCCCGGTGCGCGGCCGTGATCACCGGCTGCGCGTCACCGGCGAGCACGGCACCGGCCTCGGTGACGAGGTCGGGGTAACTCGCCCCGTTCTCGCCCGAGACGCACGGAGCGACGCAGCGCCCGATCTCCGCGAGCACGCATGCGGTCGCGCTCGCCCGCGGGACGAGCGGCAGCCGGGGGGAGCACTGGCGCAGCGGCACCGCCTGCTGGATCGCCTCGATCGCCAGCAGCGCGGCCATCCGCGACGGGAACGGGCCGATCGCGCGGTCCCGCCGGTCCACCGGCACCTCACGCACCACGGACAGGCGTGGGTGGGCCTCGTCGGTGAGGCGCACCCACGGCTGACGCTCCGGTGCGCGGGACCGGCGGTTATAGGGCGGCTTGAGTTCGGCGATCATCCGCAGCTCACGGACCTGTGCCTCCAGCGCGGTGGCGCACGGGATGGGCCGCACCTGCGTGGCCAGGTCCACCATCTCCGCGATGCGGGCGCGCTTCTCCGCGGCGGTGAAGTACGTGCGGACACGGCGGCGCAGGTTGAGCGCCGTCCCGACGTAGAGCACCTCGCCGCGGGGCCCGAGGAACTGGTACACCCCGGGTCCGGTGGGGAGGTAATCCGCGAGCGTGGCCTTGCGCCGCCGGGCGTGCGGCACCGGATCTGCCGCCGTGGCCAGGTCCTCCAGGTGGGTCACACCGAGCGCGGTCATCCGTCCGAACAGGGCGTGGAGGACGTCCACGGTGGCACGGGCGTCGGACAGGGCGCGGTGGTCGGGCGTGGTCGATGCCCCGAACAGCGCCGCGAGCGTACCCAGCTTGTGATTCGGGGCCTCGTCCTTGGTGACGACGCGGCGGGCGAGAGCGACAGTGTCCACGACCTGCGGGCGAGGCCACGCCAGGTCCATCCGATCCGCGGCGGCTCGCAGGAAGCCGACGTCGAAGCGGGCGTTGTGGGCCACGAGCACGGCGCCATGGGCGAACTCGAGGAACGCCGGGAGTACCGCCGTGATCGGGGGAGCCGCGATCACCATGGCGTTCGTGATCCCGGTGAGCACGGTGATCATCGGGGGGATGGCCAGCCCGGGGTTGACCAGCGTCTGGAACTCGCCGATCACCTCTCCGCCTCGGACCTTCACGGCACCGATCTCGGTGATCTCCGAACTTGCGGGCGAGCCTCCGGTGGTCTCCAGGTCGACGACGACGAACGTAGCCTCGTGCAGGGGTGTGCCGAGCTCGTCCAGCCCGAGCTGCACAGGCGTGCCGCCGGGGGACCGGCCGGCGTCGACGAGGTCGAGGCGCAGACCGGGCCGGGGCGGGTGGAGCAGGTTCTCGGCCATCGCCACGCACGCTACGGGTCGGCACCGACAACGGTGCGGCGCCCACGCCGCGATGCGGCGAGGGCGCAGTACCCCCCGGTGTAGGAACTCGCTGAAGTTGTCGGCGGTGCACGGCTGTCGCTGACCGGCGGCGTCTCAGATCCGTGTCGCCGGTGG